>DBFDDV010000027.1:0-23170 GCA_048302525.1 Collinsella sp.
CCTCGGTTTGCTCGTGATGGGTCTATCTTTGGGGCTCCGCTTGTCTTTCTTATTTGCAGCGTTACCGATGATGCTTGGGTGCGCCCGTATGATCAGATGAATTCCAGTGAAATCGATACGTCCATCGTGTGTGATCAGATGATGATGGAGGCCACCGAGCAGGGCCTGGGAACGTGCTGGGTATGCCATTTTAAGCCTGGGGTGGCACAGGAGCAGTTCAATCTGCCCAAGGGCGTCTATCCCTATCACATGCTCGTCTGTGGATATCCTGCCGACCACATCGCCGATCCCGAGCATCGCGAGGCCCGTACCATTCCCCTCTCCGACTTCCTCCTCAAGTAGGTTTTGGGACATGCCTTAAAACCTACCCTTGACCGCTCACCCGTTCGCCGAGTTCTGCGCCATTATGTGCAGGGCTCGGTTTTTTATGTTACGCACTCCGGCACAGTCATAAAAAAGGACCCGCAAGCTGCGGGTCCTTTCTAGGCACTAAATTGTAGGCCGAATGTTAGTCCAGGTCGTCAGCAGCAAAGTTGTCGATCGGGGCGAAGGGATCGGCCACGGGGACAACCGGGTCAGCGACGGGCAGCGGCTCGGCGGGAACAGTCACTGCAGGAGAAGCGGCAGAACCGACCGGCGTGGAAGCCATCAGATCGGCCGGGAAGGAATTCTGGGCATCGTCCATGAAGTGCTGGATGAGCTTGAGATACTCTGCCTTGAACTCCTCACGGGAAGCCTTGAGACGATCGATCTCCTCGAGCTCGGCCTGCTTCTCGGTCAGAGCCTGGCGGATAACCTCGCGGGCCTTGGCGTCAGCCTCGTTGCGGATACGCTCAGCGTTCTCGTTGGCATCGTTGACGATGGTCTCAGCGGTCTGCTGGGCAGCGATCAGGGCAGCGGAAATCTGGCGCTCCTGAGCGGAGAAGTCAGGGGCGGGAGCAGCCACGGGGGCGGCAGGAACGGCCTGGGCGGTGGCATCCTGAGCCTGGGCAAGCTGAGCCTGCGCATCGGCAAGCTGCTGCTCGGTAGCAGTCAGACGACCCTTAAGGTCGACGATCTTAGCGAGCATAGCGTCAACCTCGGAGGACAGCGTCTCCAAGAAGACGTCGACCTCGGCAGGATCGTAGCCACGCTTGGCCTCAGAGAAAGTCTGAGCCTGGATGTCTGCAGGGGTAATAGCCATAACAAGTCTCCTTTTTCATCGCCTCGGCGCTACACGCCCGACGTAAGTTACTAAGACAGTTCTACACGAGTATACCTATAAGAAGCTGCAGAACCAGCCTCTGCACCAACTGCAACGCAATAATCGCAACGACCGGCGAAAAATCGATACCGCCCATCGGCGGGATGAAACGACGGAACAGGTTGAGCCACGGACCGCACACGCTATCAAGCACCGCAGCAATATCCTGAAGCAAACCACCCTGCTTCATGGGAATCCACGTCATAAAGCAGTAGACGACAATGAGCGTGGAATAGAAGTTGAACAGCGTGTTGACCAGCTGGACGATAGTGTAGATGTTGATGGGAATCTCCTCGTCTTGTCTTTACTTAAGGTAGCCGTCGGCACGAAGCTTCTTGAGATCGGAATCTTTGACCTCGCAACCGGCGGGCAGCACCATGAACACGCGGTCGCCCACCTCCTTGACCGTGGCACCCAGACCGCAGGCAAAGCCGTAAGAGAAGTCCAAGACGCGCTTGGCAACTTCGGTGCGTACGCCCACAAAAATCAGTGCGACAGGCTGCTTGGTGCGAACGCGGCGCACCACAGTCTCCACGTCGTCATAGCTCTCGGGGCGCAGGACATAGGCCGGCAGCTGCGGCGTGGCGTTGATGATATTGCTCGCATAGGCCGAGGCATCGCTCGGTGCAGGCGCGGGTGCAGCGGCGGCACGGGCGCGGGTATTCTCGGCGTAGCTCGACGGCGTGTCATAGGCACCGGGACGATAACCGCTCGCAACACTGTCCTGCGAGCGCGAAGGCGGGTTATACGTCGTGGCATGGCGGGAGTCATCGCCGACCAGCTGACCGGAGCGCGTATACACGGCAACCGACTCAGCTTCACCGCGGCGCGTCTGGCCAAGCAGGCCGTTGCTCGGCTCGTCTTGGGTGTAGAAGCCCTCGCCCGAAGCACCGCTGTAGCCGTTGCCCTGATAACTATCGTCATAGCCGTCATCGTAGCCGTAGTCGTCGTCCTGGCCATAACCCTGGTCGTAACCCTGCTGGCCGCCCAGGTGCATCTTATTTTTAATCTCGTCAAGGAAGCCCATGGTTGTGTCCTCTCGCGGTTTAGTGCAGGCGCCCCGATAATCAGTGCGCACTTCAGAGCCTTATTTTACTGCAAACTCCGGGCTAAATACTACCCTGCCCAGGCGAACGAGCGTAGAGCCCTCCTCAAGGGCAGGCTCAAAGTCCTCGCTCATGCCGCAGGAAAGCTCAGGCAGGTTCAAATCGGGATGCGCCGCCTCCAGCTCATCCCTCAGCTCACGAAGCCCCGCAAAGGTGCGGCGTGCCACATCCTTATTCCCCCGGGGCGCCATAGTCATAAGCCCCTGTACGCAAATTCCCTCAAGTTCTGCAAGCTCACCCGCGGCGGCGCGAATCTCATCGGGTGAAAAGCCTCCCTTCGACTCCTCACCACTCACATTGACCTCAATGAGCACACGCTGGGGGCCGACGAGCTCGCCTGCCTCAATCTTGCGAACAGCACGACTCGAGATCGCCTGCGCCAGATGCAGCGAACCCACCGAGTGAATCAGCTCGGCTGAGCCCAGCACCGCATTGATCTTATTGGTCTGCAGGTTGCCGATCATATCGAAGCGCACCTCGGGCAGCTCCGGATGCTCCGCCAAACCTGTGAGCTTGCGAACCAGCTCCTGCGGGCGATTCTCGGCAAAATGGCGATACCCCGCCTGGATGGCGGCAACGGTCTCATCGACACCAACGGTCTTGGACACGGCAATGAGGCGCGCGGCGTCGTGGGGACGGCCCGCGCGATCGAGCGCCGCATAAAAACGTTCCAGAATCTGCTCGCGGCGAGCGCGCATCAAGTCCAAATAGTTATCCATTGCCAATCGCCTCCGCTGACAGCCAAACAAGTAGTCCCATGCTAACGCAAGAGCGCGGCCCCGCATGTGCAAGGCCGCGCTCACTTAGGTATTTACAATCTTTCGACGAACGGGGTTACTTACTCCTCGTCGTCCTCGCCATCGTCCTCATCCTCAAGATGATCGAGCAGGTAGCGAAGACCCTCGCTGACCTCGTTAACGGGCACCTTGGCAACGTAGCGTGCATCGACGGCGGGCCTCATGATAACACCCTCGCCCGGAGGCACGCGCATGCTCTCGAGCTCATCCTCATCAGTGCAGGCGATATCACCGGCAGTCATACGCTGTCCGGTCAACAGGAAGGTCAGACGGCAGGCGGCATCGATGGAAATCGAGGCGATGCGATCGAGATAGCGCGATACCATGATGGCGCGGCGCAGGTCGTCATAGTTGCTGTCGTCGTCCATAAAATCGCCCGTGTCCATGCGGTTAAAGGTGCGGAAGAACTTCTCGTAGGCGGCGTGCACTGGCTCGTCCTCGACGGCCAAGTTGCAGATGATGGACATGTCGTTGGTGACGAGCGCAGAAAGCGAAGAGCCCAGCACCTGGTAGACGGCCTCAGCCTCGGCCTCGACCGTGCCGACAAGCTCCTTGGGCAGCGAGATGTCGGCCTTGATCATATGACGCGTGGCGCGGCAAATCTGGCGAACCTTATCGGTCATGCGCTGCAGGTTAAAGTCGACGTAGATGATCGTCTGCAGCAAGCGGAAGTCGGAGGCGACCGGTGACTGCGTGGCAATCAGGTTGTAGCAGACGGCCTCCAGGTTGGCGCAGCGTGCGTCAATCGAAAGCGTGCGCTTCTTGGTCTTGGTGGCGAGCTTGCGGTCGTCGGTCACATAGGCCTTAACGGCATCGTGGAGGGCCAGATCGACGGCCTCGTAGATGCTCAGCATCTCGTGACGGGCCTCGATGAGCTGACGGGAAAACAGTTTGCGCATGGTTCACTCCAATCAGTTGGGTGCGGTCATGCCGCCCGCACAGTGAATACGCACCGGACCAGATCCGATCGGCTTGGGACTAGTCGCACCGATCAGCCAAAGCGGCCGGTGATATAGTCTTCCGTCCGCGAGTCCACCGGGCTGGTGAAGATCGCGTCGGTTTGACCATACTCGATGAGCGTAGCGGGCTCGCCGGCAACTTCCTGCAAGAAGAACGCGGTGTAGTCACTGATACGAGCTGCCTGCTGCATTGAATGCGTGACGATGATAATCGTCATCTCGGGCGCCAGCTCGGCCATCAGATCCTCGACCTTAGAGACGGAAGTGGGGTCGATGGCGGAGCAGGGCTCGTCCATCAGGAGGACATCGGGTTGCACCGCAAGCACGCGCGCGATGCACAGACGCTGCTGCTGACCGCCCGAGAGCGCCAAACCATCCTTGTTGAGCTGATTGGATACCTCTTTCCAGAGGTTGGCGCGCTTGAGCGATTCTTCCACGATGTCATCGAGGTCACTTTTGCTAGTCACGCCCTGCAGACGAGGGCCAAAGGCGACATTCTCGTAGATGGATTTGGGAAACGGGTTGGGCTGCTGAAAGATCATGCCCACGCGACGACGGAGATCGACCGGATCGACACCCTCGGCATAGATATCGTTGCCGTCGAGCGTCATGGTGCCCTCGACGCGCGTGCCCTCAATCAGGTCATTCATGCGGTTGATGCAGCGCAAAAACGTCGACTTGCCGCAGCCCGAAGGGCCAATGAAGGAGGTGATGGCGTTTTTGGCGATGTTGAGGTCAAGCCCCGTCAGCGCATGAAAGTCACCGTACCAAAAGTTGAAATCCTTGGCCGTAATGGCCGCTTGCTCCAACGCGGGAGCGGACTGATAAACGGACATGGGACTCCTTAACTAGCGACGCTTGCGCGACAGGAAGCGCGCAAACAGGTTGAAGGCCAAAATGATCACCATCAGCAAGAGCGCGGTGCCGTAGGCTGCGTTCATGTTGATGCCGTCGTTGGCAAGCAGGTACAGGTGAACGGTCATGGGACGACCGGAATCGAGCGGCGAAATAGGTAGATTGATGGCCTGGCCCATGGTGTAGAGCACCACGGCGGTCTCGCCGATGGCACGGCCGATGGCAAGGACGATGCCCGTGGCAATGCGGCCAAAGGCCGAAGGAAGCACGATCTTGGAGACGACCTGCCACTTGGTAGCGCCCAGGCCGTACGCGCCCCAACGGATATAGCGCGGAACGGCGCGAATGGCTTCTTCGGTGGTGCGCATGACGATGGGAAGCATCAAGAGCGCGAGCGCCAGAGCGGCCGAGACCATCGAAAGGCCCAGGCCCATAGCCTCGACAAACAAGGCGTAGCCAAACAGGCCCATAACGATGGAGGGCACCGAGGCCAAAGCGTCAGCAGCGTAGCGAATGAGCTCGACGACCTTGCCCTGCTTGGCGTACTCGGCCAGATAGACGGCTGCCAGCACAGCGATCGGCGTGCAGATAAGCATGGCGAGCGCCGTCACGTAGACGGTCGAGACGATCGTGGGCCAAATGCCGCCCTCGGCGTTGACGCCCTGGGGCCAACCGAAGATAAAGTCGAGCGAGATGTGTGGCAGGCCGTTGATGACCACGTAGGCGATGATAGCGACCAGCACCAGCGTGGTGATGTAGGCAGCGGCACGAAACACGCCAAGCATGATCTTGTTGGACAGGTCCTTGTTGATGCGGCCCTTCTTGCCGTGGGAAAGGGCACGCTTGATGCGCTCGCGCGACGAGGTCGTATCGACCGTCGTGTCAACGGAATCGGACATAGCCTACCCCCTCTTCTTCTTGGAAATCAGACGGACGATACCCACCAGCGTGGCGGAGATGATAAACAGGACCACACCCATGCCGAACAGCGCCGAGCGGTGCAGACCCGAGGAATAGCTCATGTCGAGCGCAATCTGGCTCGTGAGCGTCGAGATGGGGCTCGCAATGCTGTCGGGAATAACCGGGGCGTTACCTACGACCATGAGCACGGCCATGGTCTCGCCGATGGCACGGCCCATACCCAGCACGATGGCATCAACGATACCCAGCTTCGCGGCAGGTAGCACGACCTTATAGATGGTCTGCCACTTTGTGGCGCCCATGGCATACGATGCCTCGCGAATGCCCATGGGAATGGAATTGAGAGCATCGATGGTGAGCGTGGTGATGGTAGGGACGATCATGATGGCGAGCACAAACCACGCCGTCAGCGCACCAAAACCAAGGCCGCCGGTCAGTTGTGCGATAAACGGACGGATGATGATCATGCCAAAGAAGCCATAGATGATAGAAGGGATGCCCGCCAGCAGGTCAACGGCGGGGCTGATGAGCTTGCGCACGCGCTTGCTGGCAATCTCGACCAGGTAAACGGCCGTACCCACGCCCAGCGGCACGCCCATGGCGAGCGCACCGACGGTCACCAGACCCGAGCCGGCAAGCAGCGACAAGATGCCGTAGTGGCCCTCGGAAGGCGCCCACGTAAAGCTAAAGAAGTCAGCCAGACCGATGTCAGTAAAGACGGGCAGCGCCGAGTACGTGGTAAAGACAAAAATCAGGATGACGGTAACGACCGCCAAGAACGCGCAGGCAAAGAAGATCCACTGCAGCGCCTTCTCCTTGATATAGGTACTGCGCGATACGAGCGCCAGCTCGCGCTTCTTGGGCGTCTGAACATTCTGCTCAGTCTGGGAGTTTTCCTGTGCTTCCATGCTACTCACTCCCCTTCTCGTCGTTGGTGACGGGAATAAAGCCCGCCTCGCGAATCTGCTTGTCCATCTTTTCGGACGTCACGTAGTCGATGTAATCCTGCGCCTGCTGCGAAGGCGCACCCTTCACAAAGAAGTAAAGGTCGCGCGAGATGGGATAGCCGCCACTCGCGACCGTCTTCTCGGACGCCTCAACATGATTGACCGAGACAGCCTTGACCGAGGTCTTGGCGTTGAGGCTATCGACGAAGCCCAGCGAAATGTAGCCGATGGCCCCACGCGAACGAGATACCACGTCGCGCACCTGGCCCGTACCCGAAAGAACAGCCGAGCGGCGATCGAACGGCGTGCCATCCATCACGATGGTACGGAAGGCCTCGCGCGTACCGGACGCCTCGTCTCGGTTGATGACCTGAATCCTCAGGTCCTCGCCACCGACCTCTTTCCAATTGGTAATCTTGCCGGCGTAGATATCGCGGAGCTGCTCGGTCGAGAGGTTATCGACGGGGTTGTCGTCGTTCACGATGACCGCAATACCGTCGTGGGCAATGACGATGGGAGTCAGGCCCAGATCCTGTTCGTCGGCATTGAGTCCACGGGAGGAGCTGGCGATATCGGCCGTGCCGGCGCTGACGGCCTCGATGCCAGCGGAAGAACCCAAACCGGAAACGAGCACGTCGATGCCGGTCTCCTCCTTAAAACCCTCGGCCGCAATCTCGGCGATAGGAAGGCAGGTCGTGGAGCCAGCGACGGTAATGGAAGAGGTGGAAGATCCCGAAGAACAGGCGCACAGCGTAAGCGTAAGCACAGCGACGCTCAGGACCGATACGATCTTTCTCATAGCATCACGCCGATCGCAGCATGGCGCCCACAGGTGCCGTTCTCGTTACGGTAGGAATAAAAGCGGTCGTTCTGACGCACAGTCGAAAGCTGGGTATCCACGATATTATCCGCGTCGACACCGACATCTACCAGCGCCTCGCAAATGGCAGCGGAAAGATTGAGCATGCGAGAGGTGCTCGCATCGATGCACGAGAACTCGGCGGCAAAGCGATCCATGAGTTCCTGGGATACCTCATATTCGTCACCCAAGATATGGGGGCCGATATAGGCGGAAACGTCGCTCGCATCGCAGCCGGCAGCATCGCAAAGCGCCTGGCACGCCTTGGCGGAAATACGTGCAATCGTGCCCTTCCAACCGGAGTGCACCACGGCAAATCCGCCGGGGGCCACCAGCACCACGGGAACGCAGTCGGCAAAGCAGAGCAGCACGGGCACGTTATGCGCCGTGCAGACGATGGCATCACAGCCCTCGGCAATCTGCTCGCGAACGTCCTCAAGGTCATCGGCGCCGTTCGAGGTCACCGCAACGATATGATCACCATGGACCTGATTGGGAACGAGCAGGTTGTGCTCGCACTCGGCGGCACCCATAGCCTCGAGCGCACGACGACGATTTTCTTGAACAGCAAAGGGGTCATCGCCAACATGCGAGCCCAAGTTGAGTGAGGAGTACGCATCTTCGGAAACGCCACCGGCGCGCTCGGTGAAGGCAAAGCGAACATCGGATGTCGCGCCCTCCACCAACGTAACTCCATCATGGTCGACACGCGAAACTTTGTCCGCACGTGCTGCCATACTAAAGCCTCCTAATAACACAAGTACCGCGGCATCGCCGCTACAGCCCGCGTTTATACGGCTGTCATACTTCTCTAAAAGGATACCTGCTGCGCTGGAGGCAATCGTAAAGGGAACGTAAAGAGATTGGAGGTTCTAGTTTACAAAGTCGAAATAAAAAGGGCGCGTCCATACGGACACGCCCCTGCGCACAACAATGCAAAGAACGACTTAGAAGCTACCGCGCTTCAGGAAGTCGGGAAGCTCGAACTGATCGTTGCCGAAGTTAGGAAGCTCGGTGCCACCGACGTTGCGGGTCGGAGCGGCCTGAGCCGGGCTCGTGGC
The DNA here is from genome assembly GCA_048302525.1 of Collinsella sp. GTDB lineage: Bacteria > Actinomycetota > Coriobacteriia > Coriobacteriales > Coriobacteriaceae > Collinsella. The sequence goes on from DBFDDV010000027.1 coordinate 8,749, forward strand.
AGGAGCGGTGCGCTGCGGCTCAGCGGAGGCAGCGGCCTTGCTCTGAGACTGCTGAGCAGCAAAGAGCTCGTCCTGACGGTTGACGTTGGAGTCGGAGAAGCCCGTAGCGATGACGGTGATACGCACTTGATCGCCCAGGGACTCGTCGACAACGGTACCGAAGATGATGTTGGCCTCGGGGTCGACGGCGTTGGCGACAACGTCGGCGGCGTCGCTGATCTCCTGGATGCCCAGGTCCTTGGAACCGGCGATGGAGAGCAGCACGCGCGTGGCACCATCGATGGAGCTCTCGAGCAGCGGGCTGGAGATGGCCTGCTGGGCAGCGTCGACGGCACGGGTGTCCCCAGAAGAGGTACCGATACCCATCATGGCGGTACCGGCCTGCTTCATGATGGTCTTAACATCGGCGAAGTCCAGGTTGATGATACCGGGGACGGTGATGAGGTCGGTGATGCCCTGGGTGCCCTGGGAAAGGACGCCATCGGCAATCGCGAAGGCCTCGAGCATAGTGGTCTTCTTCTCGGCGATGTCAAGCAGCTTATCGTTAGGGATGACGATCATGGTGTCGACGCAATCGGAGAGGGTCTTAATGCCCTCCTCGGCGCTCTTCTTGCGCTTGCGGCCCTCGAAGGTGAAGGGCTTGGTCACGACGGCGACGGTCAGCGCACCGACCTCGTTCATCGCGATATCGGCAACGATGGGAGCAGCGCCGGTACCGGTGCCACCGCCCTCGCCGCAGGTGATAAACACCATGTCGGCGCCAGCGAGCGCCTCGGCAATGTCGTCGCGGGACTCATCGGCAGCCTTGCGGCCAACCTCGGGGTTGGCGCCGGCGCCCAGGCCGCGGGTAAGGTCGGTGCCGATGTGCACCTTGATATCGGCATCAGAGATCGCGAGTGCCTGAGCATCGGTGTTGATGGCAACAAACTCGACGCCGCGGATGCCCTCTTCGATCATTCGATTGACCGCGTTGGTACCGCCGCCGCCGACGCCGACCACCTTAATGACGGCAAGGTAGTTGTTGATCTCTGTCTCGTGCATGTCGGTCCTCCGAACAAAGGTTATAGCCATAGCATGGGTCGACCCCTGCGCACATTAACCTTCAGGTTGAAAGTAAATGCAAAGGTAAACCGTATTATGTTTGCACATTATGAACGTATCAGTCAAATAATTGACCGTGAAAACCAAACAAACCAGATAAACGGCGTGGTATGGCCCCTCAACAAAGCATCAACCAGCGCTACGAGGTCGGAGCGTTCCTAAATGTATAGTTACCCGGAGAGCGCACATTGATATACGTTACGCCCTCTACCTGCGAAAGCAACTTGATGACTACGCGCTCCTTCTTGACGATATCGTTCGAATCGCCCAGCGACACCTCAATGCCGTTATTGAGGTTTGCCGAGATGGCTTCGACCGAAGGCGTGGAAATATCCTTGACTTGTCCCAAGAACTCGCTCGAAAAACCACGCACATAATCCAGGCCGGCCTTAACGGCCTTGGAGCTCACTGCCTGGCCGGAAACCGGAGCGACATCCGCCGAGACATCAGTCAACAACACCGCGCCATAGTGCTTAGCGAGCGCCAGCGCGGCATCGATTCCGGTCAGGGTATTTGAACCCTGCCCCGTCGTGATGACGTTGCCCTGGTCATCCACTTCGACCGACGTCGACAGCGGGGCGATCCAGGTGTCATCATCCCCGATGGCCCAGGCAAGGTCATCGGAGCTGATATAGGCAATTGCAATGACCTTGCGCTCCATCGGCGTAATGATGAGCGTATGTGGGAACTGACGCTGGACATCCACGCCCGAGACCCACGGGTTCTGCTTGAGGTCCTCGGTAATCTGGTCGGGATCGACGTTAAAAAGCGACGTTCCCTCGGGCAAATCGATCAGCTGGATAGCATCGTGCTTCGTCACATGCTCGCTTCCTTGTATCTGAATATCAGTGGCGGTAAACAATCCAGAGTTGATCACCACGATAGCAACGACGACGAGCACGGCCAAGACGGCCAAAACGCCGCCCACGATTTTGCCTTTGCCTGTAACGACAGAAGCGGCGTCTGATGTTTTATTTGCCATCGCCCTAAGTGAAGACAACGGGTTGACGCCTTTTTTACCCGAAGGCTTCTTGGCGGTAGCCGGCACCGATGTCAGCGAGCGCGGTTTCGATGCGCCCAGCGTGCGACTCGGACGCGCCGCCTTAGTTCCTGTCGAGGGCTTAGGAGTTGCCATAGGACGGGCAGGCTTGGCGCCCATAACAGGCTTTGACGTCACCGAGGGACGCGAGGACTTTTTTGCGGCCGGACGATTACCGAGCTGCGAGCCGACAACCGGACGACTGGTCTGTCGAGCATGCCCGACAGACTTAGAGTGCGCGACGGTATTGCGTTGAGGTTTGGCAGGCGCGCCGGAACGCCCTCCGGCGCGGCGGAAGGTGGGTTTCGATGCTCTAGAAGCCGAGGAATTTAACTTCCGGTCTGAGCTCGATGCCATACGCCTCCCTCACCTTTCCGTGCACATGTCTGATAACCGCGGCAACGTCATCGGCCGAGGCAGTTCCGTTATTAACGATAAAATTAGCGTGAACGGGCGAAACTTCCGCGCCGCCAATCGAAAAACCCTTTAATCCACAATCCTCGATAAGCTTGCCCACGCTCGCATCGGGCGGGTTGCGAAAGACCGACCCGCAGGATGCGCGACCCATGGGCTGCGTACGCTTGCGCCTCGTCAGGTACCGTTCCATGCGCTCGCGAATGTCGGCCTTGGGCGCCGGTTTAAGCTTGAGCACGCACTCGAGGATGATCTCATTGCGGGGAAGGCTACATTCGCGGTAGCCCCAAGTGATCTCGGACCCCGCATAATGCTTGATACCGGATGCCGGGTCAAACGTTACGACATCCTCAACCAGCGAGCCAATCCACTCGGTCCGTGTGCCGGCATTCATAGATATCGCACCGCCGACCGAACCAGGGATGCCGACGGCAAACTCAAGGCCCGAGAGGCTACGCGACAGGGCATCGTTGACCAGGCGCGCAAACATCACGCCCGCACCGACCGTCAGCGTACAACCGTCATCGGCAACAACCGTGCGCTGAAACTCACGTCCGAGCGAAATGACGGCGCCGCGATAACCGCCATCGGCAACCAGCAGATTGGAGCCCTTGCCGATGATGACCCACGGCACCTGCTCGCGATCGAGCACCGCCACGGCGCGGCGGAGGGCATGATAGCTATGGCACGTCACAAAGAGGTCGGCCTTGCCGCCGATACGATAGCTCGTATGACGCGCAAGGCGCTCGTCCTCGATCACATCCGTGTCGATCATGCCCGAGAGCGCCATGACGGCGTTAAACAGACCCATTAGACTTAAGCGTCTTTCTTGGCAGTCAGATACTCAATGAACTCGGGACCGACGGTCGTAACGTCACCGGCACCCATAGTGAGCAGCAGGTCGCCCTCGCCCACCATCTGCTCGAGCTCCTGATTGAGCTCAAGACGGCTGGAGCAGTACACGACCTCCTTGCCAGGATGCTTGGCGCGCACGGTATCGGCGAGCATCTTAGAGGTGACACCCGGAATGGGCATCTCGCCAGCCGAGAACACATCAATCAGCAGCAGTTTATCGGCATTGGCAAATGCATCGGCAAAGTCGTCGCACAGGGCCTGCAGGCGCGAATAGCGGTGCGGCTGGAACACGACGTCGACGTGCTTGTAGCCCAGCGACGAAGCGGCAGCAAGCGTCGCCTTGATCTCGGTGGGGTGATGGCCGTAATCATCGACCACGGTGATGCCATCGATATCGCCCACGTGGGTAAAGCGACGGCGGACGCCCTCAAAGCTCGAGAGCGCCTTGGCGGCGGCGTCGATGTCAAGGCCAAGGACATGGGCGACGGTGAGCACCGCCGTGGCGTTGAGCATGTTGTGGCGACCGGGATTGCTCTTGATCTCCACAGCGTGCTCAGTGCCGTCCTCAAAGCGAACGATAAAGTCGCTCTGGATGCCCTTGACATCCGGGTGCATGCAGACGATGTCGTTGCTCTCGGCAAAGCCGTAGGAAAGCACGTGACGGCCCGTCGACTTGGCGAGCTCGACCAGATGCGGGTCCTCACCGCAGACGATGACGGTGCCGTCCTCGCCCACCAGGCTCATGAATTTGGCGAAAGTTGCCTCGATCTCCTCGATACCCGAGTAGTGATCGAGGTGGTCGGCCTCGACGTTGGTCACAATGACCACGTTGGGGTTCAGGAACAGGAAGGAGCTGTCGGACTCGTCGGCCTCGGCGACAAAGTAGTCGCCCGAGCCGTTCTTGCCGTTCGTGTCATAGCCCTCGACGATGCCGCCGATCAAGAAGCTCGGATCCAGGCCCATGCGGTCGAGCATGGTGGCGCACATCGAAGACGTGGTGGTCTTGCCATGCGTGCCGGCAACAGCGACGGTGGTGTAGCCGTGGCCCAAAGCAGAGAGCATCTTGGCACGGGGCCACACGGGAATACCAAGCTCGCGAGCGCGCACGAGTTCAGGGTTGGACTCCGGAATAGCGGTGGAGACAACAACCACGTCGGGCTTGACCTCGTCGATCGTGGCGGCCTCATGGCCCACATGCACCTTCACACCAGCGCGGGTAAGCTGGCGGATATAACGTGACGTCTTAAGGTCGGAGCCGGTAACGGCATAACCGCGCTCGTGCAGAACGAGGGCGATGCCGCTCATGCCGGCGCCGCCGATACCGATAAAGTGGGCGCTCTTAAACTCGGGCGCGGAGGTTGCAGTCTGGGAATCAGCCATGTGCTCGTGTACTCCTTGCGTAAACACTGCCTGTAACCCGTTAACTGTACCGCACCTACCGCATCAGCGCGAGGGCGACCGACGATATCCCGTCTAACTAACGCAAACCCTCTACCGCATCCGCCAGAAGAGCGGCGGCCCTATCCTGGGCCAGACCACGCGCCGCCTGACGCATGGCGTCGCGTGCCGCCGCGTCATCGACCAGGTGCAGCAGCTCATCGGCAAAGGCAGAACCGTCGATATCGGCATCGGCGCAGAGCACGCCGGCCCCGGCGTCGACCAGATAACGGGCATTGGTGGTTTGGTGGTCGGCTGTCGCATGCGGGTACGGCACGAGCACCGAAGGCACGGCGAGCGCAGCGATCTCGGCCACGCTCGATGCGCCCGAACGCGAGAGCACCAAATCGGCAGCAGCCAGCATATCGCCCATGTTGTCGATGTAAGGCTGGACGTGGTAACGCTTCGCCTCCTCGGGCGTCAGCGCCAAAGCGCGCTCGGTCTCCTCAAAGCCGTCGGCACCAGTCGAATGCAACACATAGAGGTTCTTGCGCGAAAGCAGCTCGTTTTTGAGCGAAACCACGCGCTCGTTGAGGTGCTGGGCGCCAAGTGAACCGCCAAAGACGAGCAGCAGCGTAGCGTCCTCGGGAACACCAAGTGACTTGCGGCCGCGAGCGCGATTGCCCTCGATCACCGAGCGACGTACGGGGTTACCGGTCATGAGCACGTGGTCAGGGTCACCTTCGCGCTCAAAGACCGAACGCGCTGCCGGCACCGAGATGCACACGCGGGCGGCGTGGGAGTTCATCATCTTGTTGGCCAGGCCCGGAACAGAGTTCTGCTCATGCAGCAGATACGGAACGCCCGCGCCCTTGCACCACCCCAGCAGCGGAACCTCGACATAGGCACCAAAACCGATGGCGGCATCGGGCTTGCCGACCTTTGAGAAATGACTAGCGAGCGCACGCTTGGCCTTGTTGACACGCCACAGCGAGGTGAGCGCCGTCCAAGGGCGGGAGCGGACGAAGCCCGTGACCGTAATGGGCACAAAATCAAACCCAGCGTCGGGGACCAGACGACCCTCGAGCTTGCGCGACTGGCCCACGAACACAACGTGGTGGCCACGGTCACGCAGTTCTTCGGCCAAGGCGAGCGCGGGGTTGATGTGTCCTGCCGTGCCGCCGGCTGCAATAGCAACGGTCATTTTATCGGTCATGGTAGTCCCTTCGTACACGCGGTCCCTGGTCGTCGGTACGCAGACGCGCCGACGGGTCCGAGTTCAAATCGATTCGATTATATCCGCCGCCCGCGTTGCGAGGGCTGGGGCGCTGCGGACGACCTTGCGGAGCCATTCGCGGGCGTGGACGAGCTGCCGGCTCGGATGCAGAACCATCCAGAACGGTAAAGCCGCTACGCGAAGGTCGTTCACCGCGCACATGGGCTACGCCGGCGGTGCTCTCGTCCATAACGGCAAAGCTCTCACGGCGGCGGTCATACTCATCGCGGCGGGCGCTCTCGTACGAAACGCGCAGGATCAACCCGGCAAGCATAAGCGACACAATAATCGACGAACCGCCGTAGCTAATAAACGGCAACGGTTTGCCCGTCATGGGAAACACGTTGAGGATGCCCAGCGCGTTAATCAAAAACTGCACTGCGAGAATGACCGCGGAGCCAGACGCCATAAGCGCGCCCCGGCGATCGGTCGCCTGCTCGGCAATGCGAAACGCCGAGTAGATCAGCATCGCAAACACCAAGAAGAACAGCACGGTTCCGACAAAACCGACTTCCTCGCCAATGATGGCCAGGATGTAGTCATTGTGCGCCTCGGGCAGATACGAGTACTTCATGGTTGAGTTGCCGATGCCACGGCCGAACAGACCGCCCGAGGCAAAGGCCATAATGGCAAGCGTGGCCTGATAGCCGTCACCATACTCGTCGGCCCAAGGGTTCAAGGCAACCTGAATACGCACCATACGGTACGGCTCTGCGACAAGCGCAATCACGATCACGAGAATGCCGAAGATTAGCACGCCGATGATAAATCTGGGGTCGAGACCCGCAAACAACGCCATGCACATGAGGGTCAACAGGATGATCAGGACAGTACCGAAATCGGGCTGGATAAAGATCAGAAAGAGCGAAATGCCCAGGTAGATGCCCATCTTGCGAAGGAATTCGTTGATGTTGCCACCGGGCGAAAAGAAGCGATCAAGCATGATGGCCGAATACGCAATGGCAAATGGCTTTAAAAACTCGGAAGGCTGGAACTGAATACCGGCGATGTTGAGCCAGCGTGTGGCGCCACGGCTGCCGCTGCCCACCAAGAACACCAGAAGCAGTAGCCCTATCATGCCGATAAGGAAGATCCTGAGCATATCCTCCCCAAACCAGCTGTCCGGCAAAACGCGCACGATGGCAATCAGCGCCAGAACACCGACCACGGCAAACGCGGCCTGTCGACCCAGAAAAAACGTCGCCGAGCCATTCTCGTGCAGCGCCTCGACCGAAGACGCCGAGTACACCATCAGCAGGCCAAAGCATACCAAGGTAAACAAGCAGGCCATGAATATCAAACGGGGGCGCATGATACGGGCGGGAACGCCGGCAATATAGCGTTCGCTAAACGACTGCCCGCCGCGGCTGGAACGCGGTATGGTGCGCCGTGAGGAAGCACGGTCCGAGTCGGGCCTCCTCATACCTTGTCGGGGGCTCTCCTCTCTCACCGCAACCCCTATTCCATTTGTGATTTCGCTGTAGCGGCAAGCTGAGCCACGTAGTCCTTAAACACGCGGCCGCGCTCCTCATAGCCCGAGAACTCATCGAACGAAGAGCAGGCAGGAGAAAGTAAGATCACGTCACCACGGCTCGAAAGCGAACGGGCAACGTCCACGGCGTCGCGCAGGTCATCCGCCTGGGCGATATCCACATCGCCATCGACATCAGCCTCGTCCATAGCGGCGGTGAAGCGCTCGCGCGCATCGCCAAAGCAGACGACCGAGCGCACGTTGTCCATAACGACGCGCGCGAAGTCCGTGAGCGGCGTGCCCTTATCGTGGCCGCCGAGCAGCAAGATCACGTCGTCATCGGGAAATGCCGTCAGCGCCTTCTCGACCGCATCGGTGTTGGTCGCCTTGGAATCGTTGACGTAGCGCACGCCGTCAATCTCGCCACACGGCTCCACGCGGTGCTCGAGCGGCTGGAACGAGGCAAGACCGCGGCAGACACCATCGACATCGGCACCGACCGCCAAGGCAGCCGCGGCAGCGCACAGGGCATTGATAACATTGTGATGGCCCGAGATCTTGAGCTCGGATGTAGCGATGAGCGGGGTCTCGACGCCTTTCAGACGCACGATCATCTTGCCATCGCGCACAAAGGCGGCATCCTCGCCCTCAGGCTCGTCAAAGGCAACCTTGCAGATGCGACGACCCGGCGTGTAGATGTACTCATCGAACTCGTGAATGCCGGCGTCTTCGACGTCGACAACCACCAGATCGTCATCGACCATATTGTCAAACAGTTTGACCTTGGCAAGCGCATAGTTCTTATGGCTCTTATGCCAGCCCAAGTGGTCGGGAGTGATGTTGAGCAGAACCGCCACGCGGGGGTGGAGCTCGGTGGTCGTAGCAATCTGATAGCTCGAGAGCTCAGCCACAAACCACTCGTTGTGGGCTCGGCCGTCAATCTCGTTGACCGGCGGCTCGCCGATGTTGCCGACAGCAACGCTGGCCTCGCCGGCAGCCTTGAGCAGATAATCAGTCAGCGACGTGGTGGTCGTCTTGCCGTTGGTGCCCGTGATGGCAATCCAGTTATCGGGCGACAGGCGATAGGCAAACTCGGGCTCACCCATAATCTGGGCGGCATGCTCGCGCCCGGCCTTAAAGAAGCCCGAGAACTCCGAGATGCCCGGGCACGTCACGCATACGTCATAGGCGCCCTCGACCTGTTCGGTCCCATAGACAAACGACACACCAGCAGCCTCGAGCGCACGCGTGGCGTCATTGGGCTCAGAGGTGCCGCCGCCATACACGGTAACGGCGCTTACGCGCTCGGGATGTGCCAGCGCCCAGCGGGCGACATCGAGACCGGATTTGCCCTGACCCAAAACGAGCAGGCTAAAGACATCAGCAAGAGGCATGAAAGACCACTATCCCAACTGGAAGAACAGAGCAAGGCCAACGGCACCAAAGGCCGCAGCGATAATCCAAAAACGGATGACGACCTTGGTCTCGGCCCAGCCCTTCTTTTCGAAATGATGATGGATGGGCGCCATAAGGAAGACGCGCTTGTGCGTAAAGTGGAAGTAGACAACCTGAATCATGACCGACAGGGTCTCAACGATAAACAGGCCGCCGATGATGAGGGAGACGACCTCGGTGTTGGTCATGATGGACGTGCAGGCAAACGCGGCGCCCAGGGCAAGCGAGCCGGTATCGCCCATAAAGATGCTCGCCGGATAGCAGTTGAACCACAGAAAGCCCAAGCAGGCACCGGCACACGCGGTGCAGAAGATGGACAGGTTCACGTCTCCGTGCAAAAACGCCATGGCAGCCATGGCGAGCATGGCAATCATGGAGGTGCCGCCGGCAAGACCGTCAAGGCCATCGGTCAGGTTCACGGCATTAGAAAGACCGGCGATCATCAGCCAGCAAAAGACAATGTAGAGCCACGGGAACGAAAGGCCGCAGATGGTGGTCGAAAGAACACCGAGGTCAATCGTCAGGCCGCCGGGAAAACGAATCTCGGGGGCGACGCCGCACCAGTTGACGGCAAGCACCGTAAAGGTGACACAGATAATGGTTAGGCCGATCATCTTGGCATGGGGCGTCAGACCGAGAGAGCGCCCATGCGTAACGGAGGTCAGGTCGTCGATCAGGCCCAGCACGCCGGTCGCCAGCGTGGCAAGCAGCACGAGCACGAGCTCGGTGGTGAGCTTGCCCATCAGCAGGCAGGTCAGCGAGATCGCGACGAGGATGACAACGCCACCCATGGTGGGCGTTCCCTGCTTAACCAAATGACGCTTGGGGCCGTCGGCACGAACCTGCTGGCCGATACCCTCGACCTTGAGCAGCTTGATCCACCACGGCATGAGCAGCAGCGCAATGGCAGCGGCGATGCCAAGCCCCAAAAAAGCCTGATACGTTGGATACGAGGGATTGCCGAACATGGGCTAGCACACACCTTCCACAAAGCGGTCGAGCTCAACAAAGCGGGAACCCTTGACCAGTACAACATCATGTTTTTCAAGCGCGCCGCCCATGCGGTCGAGCACCTGCTGATAATCGGAGAACACCTGGATGCGGTCCTCGTCCATGCCCATCATGCGCGCGGCATCGGCCATAAGCTGGGCCAGCTCACCACCCACGCACGCCAGCATGTCGAGCTTCTTGGCGGCGGCATAGGCGCCCACGAGCTCATGCATGCGAGGAGCCTCATCGCCCATCTCGCCCATCTCGCCCAGGATCGCCATGCGAGACCCCGTGCACGAAAGCGAGCACAGTAGATCGAGGCCAGCAGCCATGGATTCGGCACTGGCGTTATAGGAATCGTCGATGACGCGGGCACCGCTCTTGGCGCGCTTGATCTCCTGGCGGTGACCGGTGATCGTGAGGCCCCTAAAAGCAGCATCGATCTGCTCGGGCATCACGCCCAGGCGATAGGAAACCGCGGCGGCCTTAACGGCATTAGGAACGGACTGCACGCCGGGGATGGCAAGCATGGTATCGATCGTCTCACCCTGGCCAAAATCGAGCGTAAAGACCGGACGTCCTTCGTCATCAACACGAATGTCGCGGGCACGGACCTCATCGTCGTCCGAGACGCCGGCCAGCATCACATCGATACCAGCAGGCTGGGCGAACGTATCGCGAATGAACGGCGTAAAGTCGTCCTCGCCACCCAAAACCAGCAGCGGCAAATAGTCACCGGCGGCGCACATACCCTGGACAATCTCGGACTTGGCGCGGGCGATGTTCTCGCGGCTGCCCAAAATACCGATATGAGAGGTGCCGATCTTGCTCACGATGGCAAAGTTGGGATTGGCGGACTGGGAAAGGCGCTCGATCTCGTGGAAATGGTTCATGCCCATCTCGAGCACCAGGACCTCGGTATCGGCCGGAGCGGAAAGCACCGTGAGCGGCATGCCGATCAGGTTATTGAAATTGCCCTTGGTGGCCCAGACACGATAGCGCTTGGCGAGCACAGCGGCGAGCACGTCCTTGGTCGTCGTCTTGCCGATGGAACCGGTAATGCCAACGACCAGGCAGCCAAGCTCCAGGCGATACGCGTGCGCCAAACGCAGCAGAAACTCCTCGGGATCATCGGTCAGCAGGATGGCGCATCCTTTGTCCTGCGCCAGCGAGACCAGCTCGGCCTCGGGCTCACGCGTCATCACGACGGCGCCGGCACCCGACTGGACGGCACGGGAAGCAAAATCATTGCCGTCGACGTTTTCACCGGGAAAGGCGACGAAAATCGTCCCTTCCTCGACCTGGCGCGAGTCGATAACGCACCCGCGGCATACCCGATCGGCTTCTCCCGTCACGGTTCGGGCCCCTGTTGCGGCCGCGAGGTTGTTGACGGCGATCTCTATCATTGCAGCTCCCCTGTAAACCTAATAATGCTATCGGCGTATTGTATCCCAGCGCCGCACATGCGTGGTGCAGGGCATGTGAACACCCTCATATGGGACAACAAACCACGCCCCAAAGATTGTAACCCCCTACTTCGTGTGCGGGATACCCAGCACGTCGAGCGCGTTGGCCATAATGGACTGGAACGGCACCGCAGCGGCATCTGAGCCGCTCGGCGTTCCGTCGAGCGTGATATAGCACAGCACCTTGGGCGATTGTGCCGGTGCAAAGCCCATAAAGGACGACATGTAGTTCTCCTTGAGGTAGCCGCCGTTCTCGTCGGCACGTTCGGCCGTACCGGTCTTACCCGCCACGTCATAGCCGTCAACCGCGCCGCCAACGCCCGTTCCCTCGGACACGACCGTCTGCATGCACGATGTCACCTGGGCGGCAGTGTCCTCCGAAATCGCGCGCTCGCCTTCGCCCCAGTCCTTCTCGTCGCCTTTGCTGGACTTATAGAAGTGCGGTGTCATCATCACGCCGCCGTTGGCGATGCCGCCCACGGCACGTGCGATCTCAATCGGCGAGACGGACAGTGCCTGTCCAAAGCTCATCGAGCCCAGCGTGGCGCCGTCATACTGGTCACGCTCCTTGACGATGCCCAGGCTCTCGCCCGGAAAATCGACACCCGAGCTGTGACCGATGCCCCACTTGTCCACATAGGCGGCAAAGTCGTCGGCACCGATCTTGCGCCCCACCAGAACAAAGCCCACGTTGGACGAACGGCGCATCATCTCGCGCACATCCATGGTCATGGCATAGTCGCGCTTGTCGGCATCGGTGACGGTATCGTCGCCCACCTTGATGCTCGCCGGCACCTCAAACGACGTACTCGATCGCACGACGCCCAAGTCGAAGCCGGCGCCCGCCACGAGCGTCTTAAAGACCGAGCCGGGCTCGTAGGCGTCGGTGACCAGGCGCAGATTCATATCCTCGGTCTTGGCATTCTCCAGATCGGTCTGGTCGTAGGTCGGGTACGAGCAGGCTGCCAAAATCTCGCCTGTCGTAGGATCGGTGACCAGCGCCGAGCCGTTCTTGGCCTTAGTCTTCTCAACTGCCTCTGCCAGGGCATCCTCGGCCGCACGCTGGATATTGACGTCGAGCGTCGTCACGATATCAACGCCGTCGACCGCAGCCACCTTTTTATAGGCACCGCCCGCGATATAGCTGCCGTCCCTCGCGCGCTCGCGTACGAGAGAACCGTTCGTGCCGGTCAGAAGCTTGTTGTATTGCTTTTCGAGACCCGTCAAGCCGTCGTTGTCTACATTCACTACACCTAGCACCTGCGATGCCAGATTGCCGTATGGATATACGCGCTTCATGGCCTGCTCAAAAAGCACGCCGGGCAGGTTCTTCTTCTCCAGCGCCACAGCATCGTCTTCGTCCACCTGGCGCTTGATATACACCCAGGTGCCATCGGACTCAACGAGCTTGCGGCAGGTCTTTTTATCGATTCCAGTTGCCTTGACCAGCGCCGACACCGTCTTGTCGACATCCTCGACAAGCTGCGGGTTCACGGCGATGTTGCGACATTCGACCGACGACGCCAGCACGTTACCATTGCGGTCGTAGACGGTGCCGCGTTTGGCATAGAGGGTCTGCGCAAGCAGGCGGCGCGCATCGGCACGCTCGCGCAGTTTATCGGCTTCGACAATTTGATAGTCGGCAAGGCGAAAGACGCCCAAGCCCAAGCCAAGCCCGATGAAGCCCATGACGGCTTTGCGGCGAGGCAGAGGTGCGCCTGTGAGCCATTCGGTCGACGAACTCTTGCGCGACCTGGTGTTATGCACTTGAGGGCCGCCCGAGCCGCGAAGTCGCGACGCCGGGTCGTTGCCACGGGACTGCCAGGCGTTGTAAGATTGCCGACCCGTTCCTTGATAACCAGAACGTCCCCGCGACGAGGGACGTCCAGAACCGCGGCCCCCATCGGAACCGCGGCGATAGTCATTTGTCATACTCAGCTACCGTCTTGCTACTGAGCGGTCGCGGTCGCGTTGGCGCCCGCGGCTGCATCCTGCGAAAAGTCAAGTGTAACGCTCTCGCTGGGCTCCACCATGCCATAAGCGCCCGCAAGGTCGCGAATGCGCGTGTCGGCGCCATAGACCGAATGCATGACCTCCAGGTCGGAGCTCTCATCGGTCGCCTTTTCGAGCGTGCTGGTAAGCTCGGCGTTGCTGTTGAGCACCTGGGCCGTAACGCCGGCGAGCGCCACGCGGGCGACGCCGATCGTCATGAAGATAGCCGCAATGATGCAAAACGTTTTAAGAACGCTCATGAAAACCGGGCTTACCGCCTGGTTTGCCTGACGGCCCGCGCCCGTGTAGACATCAAAGCGCGGCGCGCGCTGCTCACGGGGAGCAACGGGGGCCTGCGGCGTCTCACGATAGGCGGGCATGGCGTTCATATCATAGGCGAGTGCTGCGCTTGAAGTGTTGTAGCCCATGATATGCCGCCTCCCATCCCGAGTACGTTGGTAGTGTGTTTAAGCTTCGTTTATGGTGCGAGCGGGAGGTCCAATATCGCGCGGTCGCGCTTACAGACGCTGCGCCACGCGGATTTTGGCTGATCTCGCCCGAGGGTTGCGCTCAACCTCATCAGGCTGGGCAACCAAGGGTTTGCGGGTGATGACCTTGAGTATCGGCACGTTGCCGCACACGCACACCGGAATCTCCGGCGGACACGTGCACCCCTGGCTCATCTCCTTAAAGTGGTTCTTTACGATACGGTCTTCGAGCGAGTGATACGAGATGACGCAGATACGTCCGCCCGGGTTGAGCCACCTGGTGGCGGCATCAAGCCCTCGTTCGAGCACATCGAGCTCGTGATTGACCTCGATGCGAATGGCCTGGAAACTTTTCTTGGCCGGGTGTCCGCCATGCCGACGAGCGGCAGCCGGGATACCCGCCTTGATGATCTCGACAAATTGGCCGGTGGTTTCGATCGGTTCTTGCTCGCGGCGGCGCACGATCTCGCGCGCGATCTGCGAGGCGAACTTCTCTTC
>DBFDDV010000028.1:0-8291 GCA_048302525.1 Collinsella sp.
CTGCGGAAACTCGTTCGGTCCAGAGCAATATCGGCGGAACGGAATTCTGGCTGAGGATCTGTTCGCGACAAAGACTCGATAGGCAGCCCCCTCTATGCCCTTTTGTAAGTTGCGGTGAAATAGGGACTGAATTTGGGGTTGAATCGTTTAAACAGTCCCTATTTCACCGCAACTTATTTGGGAATGAAAAAGGCGGAGGCCCTGGAGAGGGACTCCGCCTTATATACAGGGGGCGATGGTATTCGCGTGTTGCGGGATTAGACCAGGCGGGCGTTGATCGTCTTGGCGATCTCGGCGGCGTCGGTGGAACCCTTGACGGTGGCACGGAAGTCCTCGTCCATGAGCGCCTCGGCGACCTTGGACAGGATCTTGAGGTGCGTGGTGCCAGCCTGAGCGCCCGGGATGAGCAGGGCGATGGCAACGTTGACGGGAGCGCCGTCCATGGTGTCCCAACCGGTCACGCCGGACTCGTCCTTGACGACGATGACGGCAGCCTCGGTAATGGCGTCGGACTTGGCATGCGGGATGGCGAAGCCCTCCATCATGCCCGTGGTGCCCTCGGCCTCGCGGGCCAGGAAGGCGTTCATCACGGCGTCGGCATCACTGGCGATACCGGCTTTGACGGCCTGGTTGGAGACAAAGCTCAGGGCCTCGTCACGAGAAGTGAAGTCCTCGGCGACAAAGACGTTCTCGACCTTCACGAAGTCAGCAGCCTCGGCCTTGGGGGCCTCGACGGCAGCGGCCTTGGGGGCCTCAACCGGCTTGGTTGCAGGAGCGGGCTTCTGGTTCTTCTCGAAGTCGTACTTCTTGAAGGCCACAAACAGGATGCCACCGACCACGGCGCCGATGAGAATCGCGAGGACCCACTGCGGGCCGTTCTCGACAACGGGCAGGACCAGGAAGCCGCCGTGAGGCGCTGGATCGTGAACGTTGAAGAAGATGGTCAAGATGGAAGCGATGGAAGAACCGACCATCATGATGGGCATGACGGGCCAGATGTTCTTGGTCATGAACGGAATGGCGCCCTCGGTGATGTGGGTGCAACCAAGGATAAGGTTGACGATACCGGCGTCATGATCCTCCTGGCTGAAGTACTTCTTGCCGACAACGACGGCGAAGGTGGTGATCAGCGGCGGAACGATGCAAGCGGCGGAGACGGCAGCCATGAAGTTGGTGCCGAAGTTGTAGGTCTCGGTGCCGACGCCAGCTTCGAGAGCGGTACCGAGCAGGAAGGTACCAGTAGCGTAAGCAGCCTTGTTGACCGGGCCGCCCATATCAAAGGCGCACATGCAGCCGATGGCCAGGCCAAGGATCACCGGACCGGAGTTACCGAGGCTCTGCAGGAAATCCATCATGCCCTGGTTAATGGCAGCCATGGGGCCGGAAATACCGAGCATGACCAGGCCGACGATGGCGGTAGAGCACAGCGGATACAGGAAGATTGCCTTCAGGCCATTAAGGCTCGCAGGAATTTTAGAGAAAATCTTCTCGAGCAGCAGGATGACATAGCCAGCGAGGAAGCCGCCGACGATGCCGCCTAGGAAGCCAAAGCCCACACCTGCGCCACCGGCGTCGATCATGCCGGTATCGGCGTTAACAGGCAAGCCCTGGATGGCAATCATACCGGCGACGAAACCGGGGACGAGCGCCGGGCGCTTGCCAATAGACTCGGCGATGTAAGCGGAGAGCACCGGAACCATGAGGTTCATGGCGATACCGCCGATAATCTTGAGCATCGCGGCAAAGCTGTTGTAGTCGGCAGCCGTCGAATCAAAGGACGTGATGCCCCACAGGAACGAAATGGCGGTCAGAACACCACCGGCAACGACGAAGACCAGCATGTGGCTGACGCCGTTCATGAGGTGCTTGTAGATGACGTGACCGATGGACTCCTTCTCCTCGACCTCGTCCTCGACATCGGCGGCAGCGGCAACCGTGTCGTCGCCCTTGGCGGCGAGCGCGCGGTCGATCAGCTTACCAGCAGCCTCGACAGACAGGGCCTTGGAAACACCAACGGAAACCATGGGCTTACCGGCGAAACGCTCAGCCTGGACATCCTTATCGGCTGCGACGACGACGGCCTTGGCACCGGCGATCTCGCTCTTGGTGAGCTCGTTCTCGACACCGACCTGGCCATGAGTCTCGACCTTAATGGTCAGACCGCGCTCGGCAGCTGCCTTCTCCAGCGCCTCCTTCGCCATGAAGGTGTGCGCAATGCCGGTCGGGCAACCGGTCGCGGCGATGATGTCAAACTTAGCCATGTGTCCCTCCTTCTTGAGTACAGCGCCCGCGGGCGCTCCCCTACACGCGCTTCGATGCGCGTTTTTCCACAACTGAAAGATACCAACCTACCGTCCGCGTGAGAAGAGACAAGGCGCAATTCTCCGGTGAAAGGTTCTTTCATAACCGTAAACGGCAAGTGAAAGTTTACCATCAACACTTGAAACGGCAAGGTGTATCTTGTAATTGAAAATGCCCGTATACTATGGCATTGCAAATCAAGTTAGATTTTCATGCCAACCAGGAGCCATCCATGACCGATAGTAGCAAAAGCGCACTTTCCCTCATTAGTACCCACCAGGGATACAGCGAGTCCGAGCAGCGCATTGTCGACTATATATTGGAGCACCAGTCCGAGGCGCCACGCCTCACGGCGGCTCAGCTCTCGCGCGCTGCCGCCACGTCCGAGGCGACCGTTTCGCGTTTCTGCCGCAAGCTGGGCTTTGGCAGCTTCCGCAGCTTTCAGTTTTCGTTGGCGCGCGACTTAGAGAGTCAGCGCAACGAGGGCCTGACCGACGAGGTCTCGCTCGTCAACATGGAGCAGAGCCTTAAAAATATCCTCGCCGCCAAGGTGAGTGAGCTTAATGCGACCATCGACGGCATTGATCACGACACGTTGGCCGCAGTTGTACACGCGCTTAAGAATGCCGGCGTTATTGAGTTTGCGGCCGTAGGCAACACCAACGCCGTCGCGCTCGACGCGACGTTCAAGTTCTCGCAGCTGGGCCTGCGTTGCATGGCAAGCACCATCAGCGAGACCTCGATTGGTTTTGCGCTCACGCTGCGCCCCGGTGACGTTATCGTGCTGATCTCAAACTCCGGCAAGTCGCGCCGTCTGAATCGCATGGCAAAAGCGGCTCGCGACTGCGGCGCAACCGTAGTCGTCATCAGCAGCGACAGCAAATCCCCGCTCGCGCGCCTGGCAGACTACACCTTTAATACCGTCAACCACGAAGCACTACTGACAACGGGCGACTTCGCGTTCTCCAAGATGAGCGCCACGATGATCATCGAGGTCATCTACAACTTCCTGCTGCCCGAAATCGAAGACGCCCGCGAGCATATCAGCTACTACGAAGAGCTCATCCAGCCGGATAAGGTTGTGGAGTAAAACGCGTAGTGGGACAAAAATTTCAGTCTATTTTGTCCCACCAACACCGCTGATACGACCTAACCTCGAGCTTCTTCGAGCATCTGCTTTGCGTGCGCCAGGCTAGCCTCGGACTGATCGCCGCTCAACATGCGGGCGATCTCGGCGGTACGCGCTTCGCAGGTTACCTCGTCCAAATGCGTCTGGGGAACATCGCCTGGTTCCTTGCTGACAACATAATGCTTGTCGGCCATGACGGCGACCTGCGCCAAGTGGGTTACGACAATCACCTGATGCGTAGAGGCGAGATCTGCCAGCACGCCCGCGAGTGCACGCGCCGTGGAGCCACCGACACCGGCATCGACCTCGTCAAACACCAGCGTATCGACACCGTCCGCGTTACCGAGGACAACCTTGCTTGCAAGCATGACGCGGCTGAGCTCGCCGCCCGACGCAATGCGGCGCAGGGGACGTGGCGTCAAGCCGGCACCGCTGCGGTATAGCAGCTCGTAGCTCGAAGGACCAACGGGCGTCCACTCAGCACGGGGAAGATCGCGCGACTCCCAGACGAGCTCGGCACTACCCATCTCCAAGCGCGCCATCTGGCGGCCAACCTCGTGGCAGAAGCGCGGGGCCGCCGTATTGCGTGCGCGCTTAAGTGCCTTGGCAGCGGCAAACAACTCGCGCTCGGCGCTCCCGAGTGCCTCACGCGCCTTTTTGATCTGCTCATCGCCATCATCGACCAGGGACAGCAGCTCTTGCGAGCGATCGCGCATGGCAAAAACATCGTCCATGGTGGGACCCCACTGACGCAACAGGCCCTTGAGGTCGGAATATCGCTCACGCATGCGTGCGAGCTCGCGCGGGTCGAAGGCGACGCCATCGCGATAGGTACGAAGCTCGTTCGCGCAATCCTCAAGGGAGATACAGGCATCCGAAAGCGCATCGGCAATGTCGCCCAGTTTGCGATCGACGGTAGCCATTCGGGAAAGTTCTGCCACGGCGCTGTTCACGGCGTCGAGCGCTCCCCCTTCGGAGGCAAGCGATGCATGGGCATCGTTAGCTGTGGCAACCAGTACCTCGGCATGTTCGGAGCGCGGCAGCAGTTCCTCGAGTTCCTCATACTCGCCCGGTTTGGGGTCGACCTCGCCGATGCGCTCGAGCGCAAAGCGCGCTTCCTCGACGCGACTCCCCCGCGCACGTGAGGCCTCCTCGACGCGACGGACCTCCTTGGCAGCCGCGCGCGAGGCTTTAAAGCAAGCACGGTAGTGCTCGAGCGCCTCGAGCGCAGAGCGTCCCGCCCAGGCATCGACCATCGCAACGTGATGCGCCGGATCGAGCAAGCGCTGGTGCTCGTGCTGGCCGCACAGATCCATCATCACGCCGACGCGCTCCGAAAGCTCGCGCACACTGGCAATGCGACCGTCAATCTTCACGCGGCTGCGGCCCTCGGCAGAAAGGCTGCGCTGTACGGTGAACCCCTCCGTGTCGTGAGGCCCGTCGAAGAGTCGCGCCTCGACGCTCGCCAGTGCCTCGCCCTCGCGCACCGTCGACGAATCCGCACGCTCGCCCAAAATTAGCTTGAGGGCCGAGAGCAGCGCGGTCTTGCCGGCGCCAGTCTCGCCAGTCAGGACAGTCAGGCCGGCACTCGGCACCAGCGTCGCCTCGCGAATGAGTGCAATGTTATAAACCTGCAGCTCATCGATCATGACGGACTCCGTAGAATACGCGGCTCACCGAGTTATAGAAGCTCTCGGGGCCGTAATCCAGCAGCAACACATCTCCGGGCCCGCGGCGCACCGCCACGCTCTCAACGGTGCCATCGCAGGTAATAAACTGTCCATCGATAGCGATCGCCGGAACGCTCGGGCGATCATCGGACATAAAGATTTCGACGACATCACTCGGCGAGGTCAAAAAGGCACGAGCCTGAATGGTGTGCGGCGCAATGGGTACGCAGACCATGCCCGTATAGTCGGGGCTCACGATGGGGCCACCGGCACTGAGCGCGTAACCCGTAGAACCAGTCGCCGTGGACACGACCACGCCGTCGCCACGCAGACGGTCGATATGATGGCCGGACACCGTGATGTCGAACTCGACCATATCGGACAGCGGACCGCGGGTAAGCGCCATGTCGTTGAGGGCGAAGGTGCGCACGACATCCTTCGTACCGTCTTCGCGCACGGACACGATATCCGCGGCGATGGTGGCGCGACGGCTCACGTGCAGCTCACCGGACAGGGCGTCGCTCACGACCTGCAGGATGTCGCGCTCCTCGGGGCTCGCAGCAGTTAGAAAGCCCAGGTGACCATAGGAAAGACCGAGGATAGGAATCTCACGATGGTTGAGGATGCGGGCAGCGCGCAGCAACGTACCGTCGCCGCCGAGCGTAATGACCAGATCGGAGCCGTCAATATCAGGCGTGCTCTGAATCTTGGATCGCTGGTCGGCAGCCCATGCGACCTCATAGCCCTGGCGAGTCAGCCAAAGCTCGAGCATCAGGCCGCTCTCGACCGCCTCTTGCTTGTAGTAATTGGGAACCAGAAAGACCTTCATAGCGTTGCAGCTTTCTCGCTCATAACCGATACCTGGGATTGCAGCTCGTCTTGCGAGCGATCGCCGGGGTCAAATCTCGTGCCGTACAGGAAAAACTCAACGTTGCCCTTGGCACCATGAATGGGCGACACGCACACATCGACCGGGAACAGGCCCTTGGCAGCAAAGAGTTCAACCGCCGCCACGAGTGTATCGCGGCGCACGGCGGGATCGGTCACAATGCCGCCCTCGCCCACCAGCGCCGCCGGAGCCTCAAACTGCGGCTTTACGAGCGTGCAGAATGCACCCGTAGGCGCCAGGCATGCCAGTACCGCATCGATAATGTTCGCGATGCTGGTAAACGAGACATCACACACAGCCAGGTCGATAGTGCCGGCATAGCCAAGCTCAGGCAGCTGCGTCACGTTTGTGCGCTCATGCAGCGTCACGCGATCGTCCTGGCGCAACGACCAATCGAACTGGGCGCGACCCACGTCCACCGAGACAACGGTCGCAGCTCCGCGCTTGAGCAGACAATCGGTAAAGCCGCCGGTAGAGCAGCCCACATCCAGACAGGCAAGGCCCGTCGGATTGATGCCAAACGCATCAAGCGCGCCTTCGAGCTTAAGACCGCCGCGGCCAACATAGGGAATGCGCCCCTTCACATGCAGCGGCAGCCCCGGGATCACCTTAAGGCCCGGCGAAGTCAAGCGCTCACCGCCACTCGAGACCAAGCCGGCCATAAGAGTGCGAAGGGCATCCGCGCGATCGGCGCAGATGCCCTGTGAAATCAGTTCGTCATCAAGACGCACGCGTTTCATGAATGCCATCAACCATTCGTATCCGGAGATGCGGCCTAGCTATCCTGGGATTCGTTTGCCGCATCCTCATCGTATTCCTGCTCGAGCTTGTCGGCCTCACGCGGCGTCAACTCAAACTTGTCGACCATATCGACCGCGCGGGAGCCCAGCTCAATCGCTTCGTCAAACAAATCGAGCGAACGCTCCAAGGAGGTATCCTTGGAGCGAACGGTAGCGATGATCTGATCCAGACGGTCCGAAATCTCATCAAAGTTACGGACAGAACCCTCTGGCATGGCTACTCCTCGACGGAGTCGGCCTCGACGGCCTCAGCAGCGTCCGCATCCTCGGCCAACACACCAGCCTCAGCCTGGGCAACCGCAACCTTAGCGGCAGCCTCGGCAGCCTGTGCCTCCTCGCGAGCGCGATCCTCGGCCAGCAGCTCCTGGTATAGGTCCTCGCCCGGCAGCTCCTCGCTGCGAGCGATCTTGCCCAGCACGCCGTTGACGAACGACGCGGACTGGTCGGTGCCATAGGCCTTGGCAAGCTCGACGGCCTCGTTGATCACGATGGCGTCCGAGACCTCCTCGTCGGTGAGGAAACGCATCTCGTAAACGGCGATACGCAGCAGATTGCGGTCGGCACCGGGCATGCGCATAAGATCCCAGTTCTTGGCAACGGAGCGCAGAGCGCAGTCGATGCGGTCGATATGCTCGTAGGCACCGCGGCACAGCTCCAGCGCATAGGGGTCGAGGGGACCCTTCGAGATCAGGAAATCACCCTCGAGGACGCGCTCGAGCGGGCTGTCCGTGGCCTCGGCCTGGAACAGCAGCTGCAGCGCCTGACTGCGGGCAAGCGTACGCCCGCGATAAACCTTAAGGCTCAAAGGTTACTCCTTGGGGAAAACGAGGCCGTCGATGCAAACGTCAACACGCTCAACCTCAACGCCAACCTGGGCATCGATGGCAGCGACCACGGCAGCGCGAACGGCCTCGGCGAGTTTCTTGAACGGATAGCCAAAGAACGCCACGACACGCACGGTGAGTGCGAGCTTGTCGCCAACGACCTCGGCCTCGACAGCCGGCTCGGAAGCCGGGGCCTTGGACGAGAGCATCATGGAGACAAGATTAGTGGCAAGGTCCTTGACGCCAACGGAGGCGATGCCCTCGACATCGGACACGGCGCGCGAGACGATGGCGGTCAGAACATCGGGCGAAATGCCGATGCCGTCAATCTTGATTTCTTGGGGCATGAGTCCTCCTAGAAGAGTTGGTTGCTAAACGCGGGAGACGAACTTGCCGTCGCGGGTGTCAACCTTGATGACCTCGCCCTCGTTGAGGTACATGGGGACCTGGATGACAGCGCCGGTGTCGATCGTGGCCGGCTTGGTGGAACCCTGGACGGTATCGCCCTTAAAGCCCGGGTCGGTCTGGACGATGGTGGTCTCGATGAACATCGGCGGGGTCACGCCCATGAGCTCATCGTCGGCGAAGAGCAGCTGGCAGATGTCATTCTCGCGCAGCCACTTGGAGTTCTCGCCCACCATGTCCTCGGGAACGGGAACCTGCTCATAGGACTCATTG
>DBFDDV010000029.1:0-22232 GCA_048302525.1 Collinsella sp.
TTCATCACGACCTGCAAATACACCAACCAGATCACGAGCTCGAGCGTCGACGAGATCGAAGAGCTCAATAATATGCAAACCGAACTCGAGCAGAACAAGGCTGAGCTCCAGCAGGCCAAGTCTCAGCTTGAGGCAGAGCAGAAAAACGCCGAGGATGCGCTGGCGCAGGCCCAGCAGCTCCGCAGCGAGGCACAGGCAAAAGCCGAGCAGGAAAATGCCGCCGAGCTTGCCAAGCTTGAGGCCGATAAGGCCGCTGCCGCCGAGAAGCTATCGGGCGAGGGCGTAAGCGGCAGCAATTCCAGCAGCCAGGCCACCAACACCAACACCACCATCGACACCACGGTGAACAACGCCAATACCGGTAGCTCCGATTACGATTCGTTCATTAATGAGTGGACGAGCCGCATCGACAATTATCTCGCCGGCTCCCCCATGGCAGGCCAGGGCTATAACTTTGCCGTCGCCGCTTGGAATACCGGTGTCGACCCCCGTTGGTCCCCCGCCATCGCCTGCATCGAGAGCACCAAGGGTGCTTATTGCGCCAATTCTTACAACGCCTGGGGCTGGAGCGCCCGTGGCGGCGGTTGGCGCAGCTTTGGCAGCTGGAGCGAGGGCATCTCCGCTCACGTTGCCTATCTGGGCGCCAATTACGGCTCCACCCTTACCCCGGCAGCGGCCAAAAAGTACTGCCCGCCCACGTGGCAGGACTGGTACAACAAAGTCGCCGCTCAGATGAACCGCATCTAAGTGCAACTGCAAAGGGCCCCAATGGGGCCCTTTTCTTTTAGGTAGCGGAGGTATCGACGACGCCGGTCGCATTGGCAACCGCGACTATGACGATCATGCATAGGAGCAGCACACCCAATGCCTTGAGCCAGAGTTTCGCGAGTTTCTTGCCGCGATAGCTGTCGAGCAGTGCGAATCGCCGACGAAGACGGCGCTTATCGAGCAGCGCAAAATGCATAAGCACCATAAGGCCATCGACAAAGAAAAAATACTCGATTACGAGAAGCCACGTCGGGTAGCTTTGGTTTGCTCCCGTGGGGTGAAAGACGGCAAAGTGACTTCCGGCAAAGAACACAAGCAGCGAGAAGCAGACGAGCGTATTCCAAATGCGCCCCAGAGACTCCGGAACGCGAGAGAGCAGACCGCATGCAGCGGAGGAGGCAGGCCTAGGAAGCCCTGCGGGGTTTTGGAGCCCTTGGGGCGTCAGCTCCGTCTCCGATGCCGGATTACGGACAGGCGCAGGGGGCCGCACGGGGCGACTCAGGTCGTATGCCGCGCGCGTCGCCCGTCCCAATGCCTCCGCACCCGCAAAACGCTTGGCCGGGTCGAGCGCCATCGACATGCAGACGGCATCGGCAAGTGGAGTGGGAATGCCACGCGCCTCGCATTGCTCGCGCATGTCGAGCCCTGGTTTAGGGTCGACTCCCGTCAAGCAGAAGAACAACAGGGCGCCAAGTGCGTAGACGTCGCTGCGCACACTCGTCTGCCCAAACCCATACTGCTCGGGCGGCGCATAGGGTCGCGTGCCAAACTTGACGGTGTCGGCATCGGCGCCATCGCGCCATACGCGCGCGATCCCCAAGTCGATAATCACCAGCGACGAAAACGTCAGGCCGTCATCAGACGTATAGTTGGCACCCGTCACGATGATATTCGACGGTTTGAGGTCGCGATGGATCACCGGCGCCGACGTCTCCCCCGCCATTGCAAAACCGGCGTGGAGCTCGCCCACGGCATCGCATAGGGCAGGATACATTTCGTGCGCATAATCGGGGGTGGCTCCCAGACGGTCCACCAGCGCCCCGAGCGTCTCCCCTTCGATGTATTCCATAACCACGTTGAGCTCGTCGCCCACACGACGACAATCGACGATTCTGGGCAGGTGCTCAAAACGCCTGCCTGTCCGCTGGGCGGCAAACAGACGCTCGTATGCCCCACCGATTTGAGCCGAAGCATCGATGCGTTTACGGACAAAGGGGCCGAGCGAACCACCGCCGGTTCCTTCAAAGTACACGAGCTCGGTTGTTTCAACGGACGAGCGCTTAAGTACACGCTCCACGCGATAGCTGTCGTTGCGATCGAGCGACGCCAGGTGCTCGGCAAGCGCTGCGGTCAGCTCGTCATCGGAATATGTTGGGGTCTGAGTATCCATAGCCTCCATCATAGCGCAGGGCGCAGACACCCCATGGCATCCGCGCCCCGTTCGTTTGCATCGTTGTTTGGCAGCTCCGCCGGCTCAGATATCAGCCGCTAACTCACCGTCTCCTCGCCAAAGCGATACAGCTCCTCGTTGACCTTTTGGAGGCTGCACCCGCGATCGATGCAAAAGATGATAATCGCATCACGGCGATCCTTGCAGTTGAGGACGCTTACCCCGGCAGCCGTCAGTGCACGGTTGGCCTCTTTGAGCGTCAGCGCCATCGCAAAGGCAATCTGCAGCACCTTATTGCGACTCGGGTGACGCGCACCGGTAAAGATCTGATAGCCAAAGGTCTCATTGAGATCGGCCATACGAACCACGCGCGAGCGCTCCAAGCCCTTTTCCTGCAGCAGCTGCTTCAGGTAGTCCGAAAGCGACGGGGCGGCAAAGTCGTGCTCCCTGATATAGCCATCGATGTTCGGCGCATCGAGAAGCTCATTGAGCAACTCCTCGGTCAGCTTTTTATCGGGCATACGACTTCACCTCCCCCAGTGCATGCAACATGCTAGAAACCGCTTACGTCCGAACGCTCCCAGCTAGCAACCTGGTCGGGAGACACCGTACCCAGCGCCTCGAACTTCCAGGAGCCGCCCGCCTTCAGATGATTGGTGTTTGCAAGAGCCGTTCCAACCTGGTTGCCATCGGCATCATACAAAACATACTCGATCTGAATGTAGCTCTTTTCCTTGTCCGTGTTATTGGTAAGCGTGCCCGTGATCTTATAGGCAAACTGACTGGAGGTGTCTTCAGCCTCGTCAGCAATGGTATACGGTTCTTGCGGTTCTTTTTGCTCCTCAGCCTGCTGTGTCGCCTCGGCAGGTTTTGCCGAATCGCTCGCAGACGAATCGGTTGAATTGCCACCCATAGAACCCACGGCACCGACGATAACCAGCACCACGATGACGCCTAGGACAATCTTGCCGATCGGCTTCTTTCCCTCTTTTGCCATTATTCATCCTTCCTACGATCCGGCTACCGTGCCGGCACACAGCACATCGTAGGAAGGATTGAACTTGAATTCATTAGCTGAGAGCTAAGGTTGCGGTAAACGGCCAATGCAGCTATCCAGACGCCGAGCAAACGCACTTTGCGTGACCGTCTGCTGGCAGCGCATCAACCCACCATAACGGATTTCCCGGTAAAGGCACTGATCATCATTAGAACAAAGAACACCAGGTAGCTGATGCTCAATAGGTAGGCGACGACTAAAAAGATGGTCCATCCAACATTGGTCTTACCGTCGGCGCGGCGCTGCCCACGACTGCGATAAAGCCAAAACGTCACGCCGATGGCAGTGATAAACAGTACGAGTGCCGCCGCAGCCAGCCCAGCAAGCACAAACATCACGCCAATGCTCACAGCGATGACCGGAAGCAGCAGCAAACCGCACCCGCACCCACCCGGACTATACACGGCAGTCTGTCGGCGCTTCATCGTCACTCCAAGTTAAGCAATCGTTTGTAGGCATCGAGGCCTTTGAGTAGGATTTCCTCGTCGAAGAGCATGCTATCGGTATGCAGAGCGCTTGTGGCATAGGCTGGGCAGCCATCAGCGTCGATCGGGTTGTCTTGGTCCTCTGGCATACCCGTGCCCAGCAGGAAAAACACGCCCGGCAGATGGCGCTGATAGAAAGCAAAGTCCTCGGCAATCAGCAAAGGCTCATCCACGAGTTGCAGCCCGGGCAAGGCAGGCGCAATGTGGGCGAACAGCTCAGGGTCGTTATCGACCGGCGGATAGCCCTCGGCAAAGTCGAGATCGTACGTACAGCCTGTTGCGGCGCAGGCCTCGTCCAACACGCGGCGCACGCCCTCACGCGCGCGGTCGAACATGTCGTCCGTAAACACACGCAGACTGCCGGCCACATGGGCCTCCCCCGCCACCGTATTGCAGACGGTGCCTGCCTGCAGCAGGCCGAACTTGTCAATGCAGGGCTCGTCGGTGCTCAGCTCGTCCATCAGCTCGCGCTCGGCAACCAAGAACTTGGCAGCCGCCAGCGCGGCATCGTGCGACTCCTCAACCGGCACACCATAGGTCTTTGCAATATGGATGCTTGTCCCGTGAATGTGCACGTGCGTCTCGCTCGAGCGCGCCAGCAGCGGGCCGGAACAACTCGCCAACGTGTTCGCAGGCAGATCGGGCCACACGTGAAAGCCAAAAATGCGGTCGACCCCGTAGCGCTCGAACACACCGCTCTCGCATACCGTCTTGGCGCCACCGGTCGTCTCCTCGGCAGGCTGGAACACAAAGAGCACGTTGTGCTTGATGGCACCTGGCTGCTCGCGAATCGTGCGGTCGACATACGTCGCGGCGGCAAGTGCCATGGCCATGTGTCCATCGTGGCCGCAAGCATGCATCTTGCCGGGATGCGTCGAGGCGAAATCCGCACCCGTCGCCTCCGCGATGGGCAGCGCATCCATATCGGCGCGAATTGCCGTGGCATGCGCGGCGCCCGTGCCAGCGTTGAAGAAAGCGCAGACGCAGCTGGGGCACGGATGGGTCACCTCGCAGGCGAGCGGTGCCAACACGCCCTCGATATAGGCGATAGTCTGCGGAAGATCGAAATCGAGCTCCGGAATGCGATGGAGATCACGGCGATAGCGACGGAGTTCTTGGAGCTCGGTCATAGAGAATCCCTTCGTGAGGCACATCTGTTGCAACTTATTGTGATACAGGATTGTGGCACACATGTTTCCAGCATATTGCTGCATTTTTTAAACGTTATATACGAATACTCTTGTTTGGTAAAGTGCAACGTGGTAGGGTCGTTACCACTTGATAGAGGCGCGGGCACGAAGAACCGCGGGCGAGCCGGCAGGCTTTGACCCCGTGGGGAGGCGAAACCCGCCGAACTGGGCTTTTCGGGCACGAACAACCTGGTGGGCCTGTGGGAAACACCCACAGGACTGTCTGCAGCAATGCGGGAGCGCTATCCGGACATTGGGTCCACGCTATGCGGATTCGATGCGCAGATGGCGCCGTCTGGATAGCGAGGTTTACGGGACATGGCATTGACCCCCAACGAGGCATATGCGGCCAAGCAGCCGTTTGTGGACAAGGAGACACTCGAGCATATCGTCGAGCAGTTCCCCACACCGTTTCATCTATACGACGAGGCGGGCATCCGCCGCAACATGCAAGAAGTGCGCGACGCCTTTGCATGGAACTCGGGCTTTAAGGAATACTTTGCCGTCAAGGCCAACCCCAACCCGGCGCTCATCTCCATTCTCAACGAATACGGCTGCGGCTGCGATTGCTCGAGCTATACCGAGCTCATGATCGCCCGCTCACTGGGTATCACGGGACACGACATCATGTTCTCGTCCAACGACACACCGGCTGCCGACTTTGAGCTCGCCGACAAGCTGGGTGCCATCGTCAACTTTGACGACATCAGCCATATCGAGTTCTTTGAGCGCGTTGCGGGGCCCATCCCCAAGACGGTCAGCTGCCGCTTTAATCCAGGCGGCCTGTTCCAGCTCTCCAACGGCATCATGGACAACCCGGGCGACTCCAAATATGGCATGACCACCGAGCAACTCTTAGAGGCCTTCCGCATGCTCAAGGCCAAGGGCGCCGAGGACTTTGGCATCCACGCATTCCTTGCCAGCAACACCGTCACCAACGACTACTACCCCAAGCTCGCGCGCATCCTCTTTGAGCTTGCCGTACGCCTGGAGCGCGAGACCGGCGCACACGTCGCCTTCATCAATCTGTCCGGCGGCGTCGGCATCCCCTACCTGCCCGAGCAGCAGGCCAACGACATTCGCGCCATCGGCGAGGGAGTACACGCGGCATACGACGAGATCCTGGTTCCCGCCGGCATGGGCGATGTGGCCATCTGCACTGAGATGGGCCGCTTTATGATGGGCCCCTACGGCTGCCTGGTCACCAAGGCTATCCACGAGAAGCAGATCTACAAGGACTATATCGGCGTGGACGCCAGTGCCGTCGACCTCATTCGTCCCGCCATGTATGGCGCTTACCACCACATCACGGTGATGGGTCAGCCGGGCGGCGCCGACAAGGCCACAGCGCCCGTCACGAACACCTATGACATCACGGGCAATCTGTGCGAGAACAACGACAAGTTCGCTATCGATCGCGAGCTGCCGCATATCGACATGGGTGACCTGCTTGTAATCCATGATACCGGTGCGCATGGCTACTCCATGGGCTACAACTACAACGGCCGCCTGCGCTCCGCCGAGGTGCTGCTGCGCCCCGACGGCTCGGCCGACCTTATCCGCCGCGCCGAGCGCCCGGGCGATTACTTTGCCACGCTCGACGTGCTGCCGTGCGGCCGAGAGCTGCTGGCCAAGTCGCGCGCCGAAAGTGCCCGCCGTCGCGCCCAAGACGAGCGCCTAGCAGTCGCAGCTCAATGGAACAAACGCATCCAGATCGCGGAGGCGAAGGAGAAGAACATGGACATCCGCAATCTCGAGGGCTCAATCGTCGCCCTGGTTACGCCGTTTAAAAAGGACGGCAGCGTCGACTTTGACGCGCTCGAGCGCCTTATCGATTTCCACCTGCAAAACGGCACCGACGCCATCCTCACCCTGGGCACCACCGGCGAGAGTGCCACGATGACCGATGACGAGGACAACTCCGTCGTCGCCGCCGTGGTCAAGCATGTTGCAGGACGTGTCCCCGTCATCGCCGGCTCGGGCTCCAACTCCACGCAGACCATGCTCACCAAGTCGCTCACCTACCAGGGCTTGGGCGCCGATGGTCTGCTGCTCATTACCCCCTACTACAACAAGTCTAACGAAGAGGGTATCTATCAGCACTTTAAGACCGTCGCCGACGCCGTGGACATCCCCTGCATTCTGTACAACATCCCTGGCCGCTGTGGCTGCGGCATCAGCGAGCGCAACGTAGAGCGCTTGGCCGCGCACCCCAACATCATGGGCATCAAGGAGGCCTCGGGCAACGTCGCCTACGCGGCCAAGATCGCCCACCTGCTATCCGATGACTTCCGCATGTACTCGGGCGAGGACGCGCTTACCGTGCCGCTCATGAGCCTAGGCGCCTCGGGCACCATCAGCGTGTGGGCCGATGTTCAGCCGCAGCTCGTGCACGACATGTGCCGCGCCTATTTGGACGGCGACGTGGAGCGCGCCCGCGATATCCAGATTGCCGGTCAGCCGCTCATCAATGCCCTCTTTAGCGAGGTCAACCCCATCCCCGTTAAGGAAGCGCTCGCCCAGATGGGCATGATCGAGGCAAACTACCGTATGCCGCTGTGCCCCATGGCAGACGACACGCGATCCGCACTTACCGATGCTCTGAAGGGAGCTGGTCTGCTTGATTAAGACCGTCATTATGGGAACGGGCCGCATGGGCTCGCTCATCCGCACCACCGCCGAAAGCATTGTCGATGCCGCCGGGCAGCCCGTTTTTGATATCGTGGCCCAGATCGGTTTTGACCTGACCGAGCTCGAGGGCGCCCCGGCAGCCGACGTCATCATCGACTTCTCGAACGTCGCGACCTTCGACGCTGTCGTCGCCTATGTCGAGCGCACGGGCGCGGCGTTGGTCTCAGGCACCACAGGCTACACCCCCGAGCAGATGGACCGCCTGCGTGAGCTGGGCCAGAACACCCGCGTTATGCACTCGGGCAATTACTCCATCGGTATCGCAGCCCTGCGCCATCTGGTAGCGCAGGCTACACGCGAGCTGCCCGGCTTTGACTGCGAAATCGTCGAGACGCACCATAACCAAAAGGTCGACGCCCCCAGCGGCACTGCCAAGTTGTTGCTCGACGCCGTCGTCGAAGCCGAGCCCGAGGCAGGCTACCACCCCGTCTATGGCCGCGAGGGCATGTGCGGAGCACGCGATCCCAAGGAGATCGGCATGCACTCGCTGCGCGGTGGCACTGTCGCCGGCGTCCACGAAGTGAGTTTCTTTGGCCAGGACGAGGAGGTCACGCTCACCCACCGCGCCACGAGCCGTCAGATCTTCGTCAACGGCGCCCTGGCCGCCGCTCAGAAGCTCGTCACCCGCGACCCCGGCTTCTATACGTTCGACCAGGTCATGTTTGCCTAACCAGGTATCAACCGAATCCACCCAAAGGAGAGATAGCGAATGAGCAACGCAGCCGAGATGGATGCCCAGGAGATTATCAATTACATCGCCACCGCGCCTAAAAAGACGCCTGTCAAGCTGTATGTGCGCGAGAAACCCGGCATGAAGGTTGCCTGGGGCGACGCACATGTCTACGGCGGCCGTCGCGGCAAGACCGTCTTTGGCGACTGGGACGAGCTCAAAGCCATCCTGGACGCCAACGCCGATTCCATCGATTACTACGACGTCGAGAATGACTGCCGCAACTCCGCCGTCCCCATGCTCGACCTTAAGGGCATCAACGCCCGCATCGAGCCGGGCGCGATCATCCGCGACCGCGTCGAGATTGGCGACCGTGCCGTCATCATGATGGGCGCCATCATCAACATCGGCTCCGTTATCGGCGAGGGTTCCATGATCGATATGGGCGCCGTGCTGGGCGGTCGCGCCACCGTGGGCAAGAACTGCCACATCGGCGCCGGCACCGTGCTGGCAGGCGTTGTGGAGCCCGCCAGCGCCACGCCCGTCATCATCGAGGACGATGTCATGATCGGCGCAAACGCCGTGGTCCTGGAAGGCGTGCACGTGGGCAAGGGTGCTGTAGTTGCCGCCGGCGCCGTGTGCGTCGAGGACGTCCCCGCCGGCGCCGTCGTGGCCGGTGTCCCCGCCCACGCCATCAAGATGCGCGACGAGAAGACCGACAGCAAGACCGGCCTCGAAGAGGGCTTACGTCAACTTTAATAGTTACGCGGTTTTGACAAACCGCGTATTAAGCCCCAAGTAAAAAGGCCGAAGCCCTCATCCGAGGCTTCGGCCTTTATTTTTTGCAGCGTCCAAGCGCAGTTTATCGATTCTCAATTGACCCGATATTCTTGAGCTCGATGGAGATGAGGCCGTTGGGCTCATTGACGAACTCGATGTACTCGGAGTTCGAACCCATCTCGGCCGGGAAGCTGATCTCGATGCCCGTGTCGGTACGGATCTTGTGATTGCGCACGGCCGCGCGCTCAACTTGCTTGCGCTCCACGGGAACGCGCTCAGGCACCTTCTCCTCAGTCAGTGCCGCGCGCACGCTCTCCTTGATAACTGGTTCGTCCTCAAAGACCTCATCGACGATATCCCAAGGCGGCAGCTCCTCGTCATCCTCAACTTTCTCGGCAACAGCAGCCTTAACCTTGGCGAGTGCTACAGCCGTGTTGGCACCGTGCTCCTCGGCGACTTCCTCGACCACACGCGTCACGGTGTCGATGACCTCCTTGCCCGATACCCCCGTGTCGCACTGCAGCAGGCCATCGGGAATGAGCATGCGATCCTCGCCGGCAATCTTTCGCTTCTTATCCACATAGCCGATCTCCATGGTGCTTGCACGCACGATTGCATAGCTCGGCACCTTTTGCGAGGGATTCGGCAGAATGGCGTAGTGGCGCGCGATGTCGTTGCGTACCTCCCCCTCCTCGCGGCCCACTTCGTGCATAAAAGCCTGCTTGGAGCCCAGCAGCATCACGGCAAACCAGCGGGCATCCTCATCGTCGTCAAAATCGGCCACGAGCACGTCGGTGGACTCGGCTTTCTCGGCTTTGGTGAGCTCGGAAGAGATGAACTCCGCAATCTGCTGCGACAGGTCCACGAACTCGCGCTCGCCAAAGAAATAGCCCTTGAGCTCGCCGCCAAACGCAGAGTTCTCGGCAAACGTGGCACGTTTATTGTCGGCCGAGGTTCGTGCGCGGCGCAGATGCGTGGTCACGAAGTTGCGCACGGTACGGCTTTCGATATCGAGCTCGCGCTGGCTCATAACGTTGACGGCAGAGTCAAAGTCCAGGATATGCAGAATCGCGTGATTGATTTTCATATACGGCATTCCGTTCTAGATCGATTTCGGCACGAACCAGTATAGCGGTCGATCCCGCCCCAGGCGCATCGAAGATTGGTGCATCGGGGACAGGTTGCTTTGCACCAATGGTTAGCGCAGGAGCTCGGACTGCCAAGCCTCGAGCTGTTCTGCCAAGCTCTTGCCGGCAGCGGGCATGTCGATCTGGGGACGTTTGGGCAGAAGCGCACACTTAAGAATCGCAACGATAGTCTGCGAGACAAAGCGTCGCGTATCCTTGTCAAAGCCTTGCGCAGCCTGGAGCATCACGGGCAGGCTCTCGCGCAGATTCCCAGCGATATCCGCAAACCGCTCAGCACCCGTAGCCTCAAGCACGGAGAACAACGCATCTACAAAACGCTCGCGCTCGTTAGGCGACACCGCAAGCAGCATCTCGCGAATGGAGCCATCAACGTATCGAGCACCGGCGGACAGGCGCTCACAGTACACGAAGTCGCGACCATCAACCACCCAGCTAAAGGGATTATGCTGAAGCAGGCTGAACTCGGTGCTCTCAACGATGGCATAGTCCTCCTGTGTCTCGAACATCATGCCAAAGATTGACGACCGAGGTAGCGTCTTGTCGATTCGACCGGATAGATCGGCGAAGGCGTTGCCGCTCAGAAACTCCTCGACGAAGCCCGGACCATCATGGGAATACGCCCGTTCGATTCGCTCACGGGCGACATCGGGGCACATCGCCGCACCGTACACCGCAAGGTTTCCACCCTTGGAATGACCTCCGCACAAAAGCGGCCCGTCAATCGCATCCGCCGCCTCGTCTACATAACGCGCCGCGGATTCCTGGGCCGGCACAGGACACCGGAACGCCATGTTAAAGTCCTCTTTCCAGCCCACAATCGTGCTGTCGGTCCCCCGGAAGGCAAGATAGCTAAACCCCGCCGGAAATCGGAACGTCATGGCCGCAAACTGCTCCGTTGTCTCGGCATCACTCACGCTACGATAGCCGCAAACACGAACGCCACGGTAGCGAGGGCTTGCTGCCACAGCCTCCAACAGGGCACGACTCCCCTCCGGATCCCACAGGTCGCCAATCATGTCTTGGTAGCACTCGGCGCGCAGCAGCTCGCGTACGTCTAGGCCCTGCCAGTTCGTCAGCTCCGCCATATCACCCGGCAAACGCAAATAGGACAACCACGCAAAGACCAGGCTATCCACCGCGCAGAACGGCCGTTCCTCAAACGGATCAAACGCTGTCTGGGCATAGGTCAAAAAATTAGGCGAATCCGACATGGCCCTCCCATCAACTATGGTGCATTGGGGTCAGGTTACTTTGCACCAAAAAGGCGCCCGGGCCGTGTGGACCCGGACGCCTTCATTGTAGCTTTTCGCTCTAGCGAGCTTGATTTAGCAGGAGAAGTCGACGCTGTCGATGATGTCCTTGAGGGCCTTGGCGGAGGCGGTGAGCTCATGCTGCTCGTCATCGTTCAGCGGCACGGGGACGCGGCAGACGACGCCGTCGCGGCCAACGACCGTCGGCATGGAGATAGCCAGATCGGACAGGCCATACTCGCCCACCATGAGCGAGGAAACGGGCAGAACGGTCTGCTCATCGCGCATGACAGCGGTGCAGATGCGCTTGACGGCCATGGCGACGCCGTAGTAGGTGGCGTGCTTCTTCTCGATGATGGTGTAGGCGGAGTTCTTGACGTCCTCGGCGATACGCTTCTCGGCAGCCTCGTGCTCCAGATGACCGTGAAGCTCGCAGAAGGTGTTCAGCGGAACGCCAGCAACCTGAGCGCTGGACCAAGCGACAAACTCGGAGTCGCCGTGCTCGCCCATGACATAGGCCTGGACATCGCGCGGGTCAACCTCGACGTGGGCACCAAGCATCTGCTGCAGACGGCCAGTGTCGAGCACGGTGCCGGAGCCGATGACATGGCCCTCGGGCAGGCCGGACATCTTGATGGCAGCATAGGTCAGAACATCAACCGGGTTGGAGACGATTAGCAGAATGCCGTCGAAGCCGGACTTCTTAATCTCGGGGATAATGGACTTAAAGATGTTAACGTTCTTGTTGACCAGGTCCAGGCGGGTCTCACCGGGCTTCTGGGCAGCGCCAGCGGTGACGACGATCATGGCGGCGTCGGCGACATCGGAATAATCGCCGGCGTAGATCTTCATCGGCTCGGCAAACGTCATGCCGTGCGCGATATCCAGAGCCTCACCCTCGGCGCGGTTCTTGTCCACGTCGATGAGGACCATCTCGGAGAACAGACCGCTCTGCATCAGAGCGAACGCCGAAGACGAACCGACGAAACCGCAGCCGACAATAGCGACCTTCTTCTCGTTAACCATTAGAAACTCCCATCTCTCTCCACAAACAAGCCACCCGGGAACGACCCGAGCGGCTTGTCGTAATCCCAATACATCCAATCGGGACTTTGATTATGCCCCTATTCGCAGCCGAAAATCGACCGTTTACCGAAATTGTTTGCAGTATTCGTAAAATAACTGCACGAAATCGGTTTCGAGCTATTGACGGGCCGAAACAGGTTTCTAATACAGGCCCGCCTCGCGAATGGCCTCGACAGCCAAAGCGATCTGATCGGGCGGCAGGACCAGCGCCATGCGCACGTGCCCCTCGCCCGAAGGACCAAAACTCGCGCCCGGCGTCACCACAACGCCGGCCTTCTCCATGAGCTCCTCGCAAAACGCCATGGAATCGGTGCGACCACCGGGAAGCTTGGCCCACACAAACATAGAGCCATGCGCGTTGGGACGCTCCCAGCCCAGGCCCTCAAGACCGTCGCACAGGGCATCGCGGCGCTCCTGGTACTTCAGACGCTGCGACTCGACCTCATCGCGCGGACCGTTCAGGCAGGCGATGGCGGCCTTCTGGATCGGGAAGAACATACCGAAGTCGATCTGGCCGCGCAGCTTGGCAAAGGCCGAGACTACATCCTCGCGACCGACCAAAAAGCCGATGCGGGCACCGGTGACGTTAAACGACTTGGAAAGCGAGAAGAACTCAGCGCCCACCTCGAGCGCGCCGGGATACTGCAAGAAGCTGCCGCCCGGCTCGCCGTCGAACACGATGTCGGAGTATGCGTTGTCATGGACGATGAGCAGGTCGTGCTCGCGGGCGAAAGCGATAATCTCCTCGTAGACCTCGGGCGTACCCACCGAGCCGACCGGGTTCGCGGGCAGCGACACGATCATATACTTGGCACGATCGGCCACCTCGGGATCGATACCCGCCACATAGGGCAGGTAATTATGCTCGGCAACCAGCGGATAGTATTCGAGCTTGGCATCGGCGATCTTGGCACCCGCCTCAAAGACCGGGTAGCACGGATCGGGAACCAGAATGGTGTCACCCGGATCGAGCAGGGCCAGGCCCAAATGGCCCACGCCCTCCTGCGTGCCGTTGCACGACTGCACCATAGACGGCGTAATGCCCGAAACGCCAAAGCGACGCTCATAGTAATCGCACACGGCTTGCTTGAGTTCGGGCAGGTCGCGCAGGGCATACTTCCACATCTCGGGATCTTGGGCTGCCTGCGTGAGCGCCTCGACCACGTGGTCGTACGGCTTAAAGTCGGGCGTGCCCACGCTCATGTTGTAAATGGTCTTGCCCTGAGCCTTCAGCGCGAGAAGCTTGTTGTTGAGCGAGGCGAAGACCTCCGCGCCAAAGCGGTCGAGACGCTGCGATGCCTGCATGGTGCCACCTTTCGATATAAAAAACGCGGCGCTCCGACAAGAGCGCCGCGCGATACGGGCCATCAGATTGCAAAAGTGTAACGCTTGCAACCCCCGTATTGGTTCAATTTAGCCAACCTTAGTCAACTGGATTGAGCGCGTCGATCTGCGCAAGCCACAGACACGAGCTAGCGTCACTCGGCATACGCCAATCGCCGCGCGGGCTGAGCGTCACCGATCCCACCTTGGGACCATCGGGCAGGCAGCTGCGCTTAAACTGCTGGGCAAAGAAGCGGCGGTAGAACGTACGTAGCCACGTGTGGACGGTCTTGGCATCGTAGACGCCCTCAAAGCTCTTGAGCGCCATGTGGTAGATCTTGCCCGGCTCAAAGCCAAAACGTAGCAGGTAGTAGAGGAAGTAGTCGTGCAGCTCGTACGGGCCCACCAAATCCTCGGTCCTCTGCGCAATCTCGCCGTCGCCCGTGGGCGGCAGAAGCTCGGGGGACACCGGCGTATCGAGGATATCGAGCAAGACCTCGGCAATACGCCCGCCAAAGACATCGGCGGCATAGCGCACCAGATGGCGCACAAGCGTCTTGGGCACGCTCGCGTTGACGGCGTACATGCTCATGTGGTCGCCGTTATAGGTAGCCCAGCCGAGCGCCAGCTCCGACAGGTCGCCCGTGCCAATGACAAAACCGCCAGCCTGGTTGGCCAGATCCATCAGGATCTGCGTACGCTCGCGGGCCTGGCTGTTCTCGTAGGTCACGTCCTGCACGGCCGGATCATGCTCGATATCCTTAAAGTGCTGTTCCACGGCAGCATGGATTGAGACCTCGCGGAAGCTCACACCCAAGTCACGAGCGAGCGACTCGGCATTGGACTTAGTGCGGTGCGTCGTGCCAAAACCGGGCATGGAAACCGCCGTGATACCCGTGCACGGCAGCCCCAGCGCATCGAAGGCACGCACGGTCACAAGCAGCGCTAGCGTGGAGTCCAAGCCGCCCGAAAGGCCGATGACCGCAGCCTTGGTACCTGTGTGGGCGAGGCGGGTCTTGAGGCCCGCAGTCTGTAGATCAAGGATCGTCTCGCAGCGCTCGGCCAAGTCGCCGTGGTCGGCCGGCACAAAGGGCGCGCGCGGGAAGACACGGTCGATGTCGCAGGCATCGCGCAGGACAGGTTCTTCGGCCAGCACGCCCTCAAACGAAAACTCAACGGTCGTGGCCTCCGGAGCATCGTCGGTACGCGTCCACGTCGTCGAGCGACGGCGTTCGGCAACCAGGCGGTCAAGGTCAACGTCGGCGATGGCCATATCGCAGGTAAGCAGTTTGGTCGCGGCGAGCTTGGAGCCGTTTTCGTAGACGAGGTTCTCGCCCGCAAAGACCATGTCGGTCGTGGACTCGCCCTCGCTCGCGTCCGCGTAGGCATAGGCGCAGTACAGGCGCGCGCTCTGGTTGGAAATGAGGCTGCGGCGGTAATCCGCCTTACCGATAATCTCGTCCGAAGCCGACGGATTGAGGATCACCGTCGCACCGGCAAGCGCCATCTCGGTCGAAGGGGGCGCCGGCACCCACAGGTCCTCGCAGACCTCAACGCCCAGCACCATATCCTCGGCACCTTCATCACAGCAGCGGTAGACAAGCCCCGAACCCAGCGGAACCGGACCCCGACCGGCAAACTCGACCCACACAGGATCTGCGGGCGCCGGAGCAAACCAGCGGCGCTCGTAGAACTCGCCATAGTTGGGCAGATACTTCTTGGCCGTGAGGCCCAAAAGCTCGCCCGCGCAGCACACGGCGGCGCAGTTGTAGATATTCTCGGCAACTGCAACGGGAAGACCGACGGTAAAGACAATCGGCAGCTCGCGGGTTTCATCGAGAATATGTGCCAGAGCAGTCTCACAGGCATGCAGCAGCGTGCGATTATGGAACAGATCGGCCGCGGTATAGCCGCACAGATTAAGCTCGGGCAGCACCAACGCACGAACGCCGCGCTCGGCAGCATCGCGAACAGCCGCCAGCGCAACCTCGGCATTGCCTTCGACATCGGCAACGCGAATCTGCGGCGACGCCGCCGCCACACGCAAAAAGCCATCAGACTGAGAAAGGTGAAGATTCATAAGAATGCTCCCGTGCGTAGACGCTATTCAACACAATTAGCAAGCCCTATTGTAGTTCAACCACCGGGTGGAACCGCATCCCACCAACTTGGTGAGCTATTGATGAGTTGATGGTATCTGTTAAATGTCACGTACGATTCACATCTGGTGGGTACCCTGATGGCTGCATGAAACGAAGCAGATTTACACCGGGAGGACCCCGTATGACAACCAAGTACACCGACGCGCCGCGCACGCGCGTCATGACACCGGCCGCGCTCAACAACGGCGTTCACGAAAACCATTCCATCGGACAGACCATGGCCATCGCGCCCAAAAAGGGCCTGTTCGATGACATTTCCATTCCTCAGATCATCGCTGGCGCCGCAGCCGCCGCCACAAGCGTCGCGCTTGCTTCCAAGATTGGTATCGCTGGTTCAGTAATTGGCGCCGCCGTGAGCTCGGTCATCACCGTTGTGTCCTCGCAGGTCTACCGCCACTTTATCTCTGCCAGCGCCAAAGCCCTCAAAGGTACGCACGCCGACGTCGACTACCCCGCCGGCGCCTATGAGCCCGTTGAGCTTAATGCCGAGGAGCACCTGGGCGGCGCCGCGACTACGCAGGAGATGCGCCAGGTTGCGGGGCGTGCGACCACGGCGCGCGTCGCCCCTAACAGCCTGCGCGCCAAGGCCGCGGCAGAGCGCAGCCAGACGCAAAAGAAGGTCATCGTCTTCTCAATCGCCATCGCCATCGTCGCGGTCATCGCCTGCACCGGCGCCATCCTTATAACCACCGCCGGTGAGGGTCTGGGCGAGCGTCCCGAGCCAATCCTGTCGTCGCGCACGACCGAGAGCGATGCAAATGGCAACACCCAGTCGCAGGATCAGCAGGCACAGACGGACGATACGCAAGACAGTTCTACCTCTGCCAATTCGTCCTCGAACACCCAAAACCAATCGCAGGGCACCGATTCCTCTACGGCCAACAGCAGCACGCCGTCCGGCACGACCGACTTAAGCCAAACGACTGGCGGTTCGCAGCCGAGCACGGGCGGCCAGACGAGCGACACCACTTCGGGAACGGGCACAGCAGACAGCAACAACACCAACAGCTCGAACAGCTCGAGCGGAACCGCGTCCGGCACGGCATCTGACAGCTCGAGCCAAGGCACGGCATCGGGCAACTAAGTACATTTGCCTCTCATAGATAACCGACCTGTACAACGGGCGCGAATCGAAAGCGGTTCGCGCCCGTTTGCCTTGGGCGCCGCCATGGCGAACGCTATGCGATGGTAAGATGCTTTACATGTGTAAAGAGGAGATTTGCCATGAGCAAGACAATAGTTAGGCCCACGCTTTCGCTGGGCAACCACATCTATCTGTATCGCCTGCTGCGCGACGCGATTGGGTGCGGCAAGCAAACGTTTATGACGCAGGTCGAGGAGGCGCTCGCCGCCGGCGACATGACCGCTTATGACCTGGGCTTTGAGTCCACGCGTGAGCTGCTCGAGGAGCTCGACGACTGCATTAAGCTGACCGTCTTTAAGGGCGGTCGCCTGTATGCCACCGTCATCGCCAACGAGGCCTGGGATGCCGCCCTTGCCAAGGGCGAGGACAAGCCCAAGGCTGCCAAGGGCGCCAAGCAGTCCTACAAAAAGAAAAAGCGCGGTGAGAAGGACCTCAAGGCCGTGCGTCCCAAGCACGTTAAGCGTCCCGAGCCCGAAGTCATGGTTGAAGCCGTGCCGGAACCCGAGCCCGAGACAGAGATCGAAGCCGCTATTGAGGTAACAGCGGAAGCCGAAACCACCGCCACGACCGATCCCGAAGTCATATCTGAGCAGGAAACCACTGCGGAGCTCAACGAAGCTCCCAAGTCGACAACCGAAGAAGCCGCTGACCGGCCCGAGACGTCTGCATTCCAAAACAGCGATGTCTTTGGTGACAAGACCGAGGACGATCAGTCCGACGAGCCCGCCGATCAAGGCGCTACCGAGTCGGCGCCGGAGCCCGAGGCACCGCAGCCCGCCATCTCGCTCACGGTCGTCTATGACCCCGAGAACGCAAACGCCGGCATCACCACCATGGCATCCACGCCCATCGAGGCAAAGTCGAGCGTCGAGAATCAGAGCGCTCCGCAAGTCGAGTTCGACACCGCGACCGCAGACGCACCTGCCATCGTCGAACCCGCAGATTCCGCGGCGATGCCGAAAGCGGACACCGAATCAGTACTCGGCGCCGAACCCGCGCCCGTCATCGAGGTGACGCCCGTCAATGAGCAGGCCTTCGCACCGACGATGGTACCGGC
The DNA here is from genome assembly GCA_048302525.1 of Collinsella sp. Lineage (GTDB taxonomy): Bacteria > Actinomycetota > Coriobacteriia > Coriobacteriales > Coriobacteriaceae > Collinsella. The sequence continues at coordinate 18,202 of DBFDDV010000029.1, forward strand.
CCCCGCACCCGTAGCGCCCGCCATCCCCGAGGACTTCCCCGTCGATTTCGCAACCGAGGTCTTCTGCCCCGGCCCGCTTCTGCACCAGCTGTCAACCTATCTCCCCTACGGCGCCGACACGCTCGGCATCGTCGGCGAGTACTACTGGATCGCCCGCGAGCGCGGTACCATCGAGGCCGCGCGAAACCGCGCAAGCTTCCCTCTGCGCTACACGCAAGCCGGCGAGCGCCACGAAGTCACCGTGCGCATCCGCCGCAACACCACCGGCGGTCTCGGAGCCACCTGGACCATCGATAAAGTCGAAGAACCCGAGCAGTAACGACAAACGGCTCAAATCCAAATCAGGATTTGAGCCGTTTTTATTTGTTGATGTTGCGTAACCAACAGCGAGCGGGCCGCAAGTGCCCCAGGTTGCCGTGAAAGAGGAGCGACGCGTACTTCGGTACGCGAGCGACGGCTTGAACGGCAAGATGGGGTGCTTGCGACCCGCGCAGCGTCGAGCAGTTACGCGGTTTGGAAAACCGCGTAACGATCTAGTCGCGCGTCAGCTTACGGTGAATACGATGCGGCTGGGCTGCATCCTCGCCCAGGCGCTCGATGCGGTTGGCCTGATAGGCCTCGAAGTTGCCCTCGAACCAATACCAGTTGCCCGGATTCTCGTCGGTGCCCTCCCACGCCAGAATGTGCGTGGCGACGCGGTCCAGGAACATACGGTCGTGGCTAATGACCACCGAGCAGCCCGGGAACTCGAGCAGCGCCGCTTCGAGCGAGGACAGCGTCTCGACGTCGAGGTCGTTCGTGGGCTCGTCGAGGAGCAGCAGGTTGCCGCCCTGCTTGAGCGTGAGTGCCAAGTTCAGACGGTTGCGCTCGCCACCGGATAGTACGCCAGCGCGCTTCTGCTGGTCCTGGCCCTTAAAGCCAAAGCTCGCCACATAAGCGCGGCTCGGAACCTCAGTCTCGCCGACCATCATGTGGTCCAGGCCATCCGAGACGACCTCCCACAGGTTCTTATCGGGGTCGATGCCGGAACGGTTCTGGTCGACGTAAGAAATCTTGACGGTCTCGCCCACCTCGAGCTCGCCCGAAGTCAGCGGCTCCAGACCCACAATCGTCTTGAACAGCGTGGTCTTACCGACGCCGTTGGGGCCGATGACGCCCACGATGCCGTTGCGCGGCAGGGTGAACGAAAGGTCGTCGATAAGCACGCGGCCATCGAACTCTTTGTGCAGGTGATGGGCCTCGAGCACCTTGTTGCCCAAACGCGGGCCCACAGGAATGCGAATGTCGGTCCAGTCGAGCTTCTGGCTTGCGCGGGCCTCGGCCTCCATCTCCTCGTAGCGAGCCAGACGGGCCTTGTTCTTGGCCTGGCGAGCCTTGGGCGAGCTGCGTACCCACTCGAGCTCGGCCTCCATGCGCTTGGCGAGCTTGGCATCGCGGTTGCCCTGTGCCTCGATACGCGCAGCCTTGGTCTCCAGATACGTGGAGTAGTTGCCCTTGTAGGGATAGAGGTGACCGCGGTCGACCTCGCAGATCCACTCGGCAACGTTATCCAGGAAGTAGCGATCGTGCGTGACAGCCAGAACGGCGCCCTGGTAGTTGTGCAGGAAATGCTCGAGCCACAGGATCGACTCGGCGTCCAGGTGGTTCGTGGGCTCGTCGAGCAGCAGCAGGTCGGGAGCCTCGAGCAGCAGCTTGCACAGGGCCACGCGACGGCGCTCGCCGCCGGAAAGCACATTAACCGGCATGTCAGAATCGGGCAGCTGCAGGGCGTCCATGGCCTGGCCGAGCTTGGAATCGATATCCCAGCCGTCGGCGGCGTCGATCTCGTCCTGGAGCTTGCCCATCTCGGCCATGAGGGCGTCCATGTCGCAATCCGGGTCGCACATCTCCTCGCCGATCTTATTGAAGCGATCGACCTTGGCGATCATGTCGCCAAATGCCATGCGCACGTTCTCGATGACGGTCTTGTCGTCATCGAGCGGCGGCTCCTGCTGCAGGATACCCACGGTGTAGCCGGGGGTGAGCCTGGCATCGCCGTTGGAGACCTCCTCGATGCCGGCCATGATCTTGAGCAGGGTCGACTTGCCCATACCGTTGGGGCCCACGACGCCGATCTTGGCACCGGGGTAGAAGCTCAGGGTCACGTCGTCAAGGATTACCTTGTCGCCATGGGCCTTGCGAGCCTGATACATCTGGTAGATGAACTCCGCCATTTGCCTGTTTTATCCTTTCTACCTGCTGTTTCCCTATTCTTGTTTCGCTTTAGTGGAAACGAAATGAGAAAACCAGCTCTGAAACGTAACGAAAAAGGGGCATGGTTGCCCACACCCCCTAATACTACCTGGGAAAAGTCCCCCGGAACATACTATGAACTGCGTACGCTAGTTTTCCGCAACCTTAACGAGCGGCTCGCTACGATTTGCGCCACAACAGATACGAGTAGACGTAGACGGCTCCAACCGAACCAAACGCCAGGACCGCAATCACCGCGGCGACGACTTCACTCGAAAGCACGCTGCCTGCCATGCCCATCACAATCAGGCCAATACCCAGCACCATAAAGCAGGCGCCGCCAAAACGCTGCGTACGGCGCCAGTTCTCGGGATCGGCAAGCGCCCAAGGTGTCTTGATGCCGAGCGTATAGTTCTGCTTCACACGCGGCAAGTAGTTGCCTACGCCGATGAACAGCAAACCGACAACACCGGAAATCAGCACGTTAACCGAACCGACCGCCGGCACCACGCCCCAGACCGTAAGCTCTCCCAGCCAGCTTATGGCGCACATGAACAAGGTAAAGGCGATTACGAAGCCCTGATAGAACTTGCCCGAGGTTCGATATGCCTCACCTTTGGGATCGATGCGCGGCACCACGCAGAACATTGCGAGAAGCGCCAGCGGCAACGCGCCGAGCGCCGATGCCATCCAGCTAGGACCCCAACCGTCGACGGCGCCGCTCGCTCCCCAGTGCGTGGGGATCTGCGCCGGCAAGCTCGGCATCACCATGAGGTGCGCTACGACATTGGCGACGCACAGAACAACCAGCGCAATCCACACGCGCGACGATACCCCCGTGGGGTGAATGCCCTTGTTTTCGTTATTCATCCTTATCACCTTCCGTGTTTGTAAAGCCCATAAACCAACCGATCAAGTCCTGCATGACGGTGGTGTTTAAGCTGTAAACGATGTTTTGGCCATGACGTTCATCGGTCACCAGCCCGGCATTTTTAAGCGTCGCCAAATGGTGGCTCAGCGAAGGCTTGCTGATGTCAAAATGCTCGGCAAGCTCCCCCGCCGTGCAATTGCCCTCGCGCAGCAGCTCCAAAATACGCCGCCGCGTCGGATCGGCCAGTGCCTTAAAACCCTCTCCCGGCATAGAACCTCCTCTCACCAGTTCGTTCGACGCGCACACTATACTCGATATTTAGATGTTTGTCTAATTATCTAATCTTACACTCAAAAAATAGCCGCCCCCGCGTAATGCGAAGACGGCCACTTCTCACGCTACAAACGTGTTTTGGAGTTGGCTAACCCGCGGCAACGGGCGCCATCTGCTTCAATCTTATGCGAATCCCGATCCCATTTCAACAAACCCCAAGGGTTCAAATGGAATCGTAATAATACCCTTGATTATCAACTTCATCCGAACACTTCCCACATTCATCCGCACATGTGCGGATGAATGTGGGAACCCGATACCCTGAGGGCCGGATCGGCCGGCCCCGGGAGATCGGAGGACGGCATGTCCGGAAAGAAGAAAAGTGGCTCCGCAAGGGCGGTCCCGAGGGCCTACGGAAGGCTCACGAGGCACGAGCGGGACACGGTCCAGAGGATGCTGGAGCGCAGGGCCTCGTGCAGGGAGATCGCCAGGGAGCTGGGCAGGTCGCCCTCGACGGTGAGCGCCGAGGTGGCGTCGCACAGGTTCGTGACGGCGCCGAAGTCCAGGCGCGGCGAGCGCGTCGACGGCTCGGCCGACCTGTCGGCGGCCTGCCCGCGCCTGGCGGCGTGGCCGCGCTGCTGCAACGGGTGCGGCC
>DBFDDV010000030.1:0-4334 GCA_048302525.1 Collinsella sp.
ACTATTCCACCGCAACTTCCCCTTTTTGGTTCAAACAAACCTGGCCTTTGTATCAATAATGGAAACGTCGCAGGTTGAGCATAAGCCAGCGAAAGCCCGCCAGAGTAGGCAAAGCGCCCTCTGCACCAACAATGGAAAGCGCCGCAGGCAGAGGACGGACAGCGAGCGCCGTCCAGAACGTACAAGTTGGCATGAAAAAGGCGAGGCATAGACCTTTTGGTCATGCCTTGCCTTTTGAATGACAAATTGTCGTTCTGGACGGCGCGTAGCGTCGACCGGTTCCGCGGTTTGGTAAAACCGCGGAACAAAAAGTCGCCCCCTCCCGCGCACGGAACGGAAGGGGGCTAAAGGTAGGAGTCTACCGGTGGGTTTACCCCACCGGACAGACGATGACCAGGTGATCCTCTACAGGATCGTCAAGGTTTCCGTGGGGTACCCGTTGGGTACTTAGAGCAGCACGCAGGCGACGGTCAGGATGACGGCGCAGACGACGGAGAGAGCGACGATGAGCTTAAGGGCAAACTTGAGCCAGGTCGTCCACTCGATCTTGGCCAGGGCGAGACCGCCCATGATGGCGCCGGAGGTCGGGGTGAACAGGTTCACGACACCGATGGCGGCGGAGAAGATCATGACCATGACCTCGGGCGAGAAGCCGAGCTTAACAGCCAGCGGTCCCATGATGGGCATGGAGACGGTGGCCATACCAGAGGTCGAAGGGATCAGGAAGGACAGGCCGAAGTAGACCAGGAAGCTCATGGGAGCGAAGATCACGCCGGACAGGCCAGCCAGGGCATTGGCGGCAGCGTCGAGGACGAAGACATCGAGGCCGGTGTTAGCCATGAGGACGGAGATACCACGGGCGAGGGCGATGACGAGAACAACGGACATCATGTCGGCAGCGCCGGTGATGAAGGTGTTGACGATCTGCTTCTCGGACAGGCCACCGATGATACCGATCAGGACGGCCATGAGGAAGAACCAGGTGGAAGCCTCGTCGAAGTACCACTGGCCAATGGGCAGGCCGGTGATCAGGGCAGACCAGCCCTGGACGACGGCGTTACCGTCGGCGTCGTAGACAGCGCCGGCGTCGAAGAAGTTGGCGACGCCCTCGTTGAGGTCGGCCAGCGGAATGAAGCCGACGATCATGACGACGAAGGTGAAGGCGAAGGCGATCAGAACACCCTTCTGACGACCGGTGAGCTTGACCTCCTTGTGGACCTCGGAAGCAGCCTTGCCGTGAGCCTCTTCGGCGTCCTTGAGCTCCTGCATCGACAGGATGGTGGAACCCTTGTCAGCCTTGACCTTCTTGGCGTAGCTCATCACGAAGAAGATGGACATAGCGGTAGTGACAATCCACAGGACGGCACCGAGGCCGATGATGATGGACTGGTTGACCTCAATGCCAACGCCGGTCAGAGCGTCGACGGCAGCGCCGACGGCGAACGGGTTAACCGTGGAGCCCAGGCAGCCGCAGCCAGCGCCGAGCAGGACGGTAGCGGCACCGACCATGGGGTCGAAGCCAGCGGCCATCATGGTAGCGGCGAGCAGGGCGTAGAAGGGAACGGTCTCCTCGCACATACCATAGGTGGTACCACCGAGGGAGAAGATGAGCATCAGCACGGGAATGAGCATAATCTCGTTGCCCTTAAGCTTCTGCACCAGGACGGCGATGCCGTTGTCCAGGGCGCCGGTCTCGGTCATCATGCCGAGGAAGCCGCCCAGGATCATAACGAAGAGGCAGACGGGCAGAGCGTCAGCGAAGCCCAGGATCGGGGCGGTGCAGAAATCGCTCAGACGGGCGGCAGTAACCGCGCCACCGGACGTGCCGGAGACGATAACGGTAATCACTGCGACAATTGCCAGCAGAGCAAGAAGAATGGTGAACGATGAAGGCATACCGCGCTTTTTCTTAGCGGTCTCAGTCATAGTTCTCATCCCCCCTTCATAAATCATTTACTGATCTCGCCAGAAGCGGCTCTTCCGTGCCGTGCCTGCCGCTTGATGCGAGATTATTACCAGATAAAACCGCTCGGGGTGCGCAGTAATACACCCCGAGCGAGATGCTAGATGCTCTTACTTGAGCGTGGCGTACATGACAGCCTTAATGGTGTGCATGCGGTTCTCGGCCTCGTCGAAGACCTTGGAAGCGGGGCTCTCGAAGACCTCGTCGGTGACCTCCTGCTCGGTGATGCCGAACTGCTCGCACTTCTCGGCGCCAATCGTGGTGTTGGTGTCGTGGAAGCTGGGCAGGCAGTGCAGGAAGATGGCACCCGGGTTGGCCATAGCCATGACCTCGGAGGTAACGCGATACGGGGTGAGCTGAGCGATGCGCTCGGCCCAGACCTCGTCGGGCTCGCCCATGGAGACCCACACATCGGTGTAGATAACGTCGGCACCGGTGACGCCGTCCTTGACGTCGGTGGTCAGCTTGATGGTGCAGCCGTTGGCCTCGGCGATGGGCTTGCAGGCCTCGATGACGTCGTCAGCGGGCATGCACTCCTCGGGGCCGCAGGCCACGAAGTTCATGCCGAGCTTGGAGCAGACAACCATGAGGGAGCGAGCGACATTGTTCTTGCAGTCGCCCATGAAGACGAGGGTCTTGCCCTTGATGTCGTAGTTGAAGTTCTCCTGGACGGTCAGGATGTCGGCGAGCATCTGGGTGGGGTGCCACTCGGTGGTCAGGCCGTTCCACACGGGCACGCCGGACTTGGCAGCGAGCTCCTCGACGTCGTCCTGGGCAAAGCCACGGAACTCGATGCCGTCATACATACGGCCGAGAACGCGGGCGGTGTCCTCGATGGACTCCTTCTTGCCCATCTGCGACGAACCGGGATCGAGGTAGGTGACGCCCATGCCCAGATCCATGCCGCCGACCTCGAAGGCGCAGCGGGTACGAGTGGAGGTCTTCTGGAAGAGCAGAACGATGTTCTTGCCCTCGAGATAGCGGTGCGGAACGCCAGCGCGCTTCATGTCCTTGAAGTTCTTGGAAAGCTTGAGCAGGTACTCGATCTCCTCGGTGGAGAGGTCGAGGAGCTTGAGGAAGCTACGGCCGGAGAGGTTAACACCCATGGTTCGTTTCCTTTCGAAAAAATGAATTACATAAGTAATAGTGTTGCCCGTTTAACGGGCGAAACCGGTGCGGTTGTAGGGGGACCGCACCGGAACGTTAAAGACTTAGAGGTCCTCGCGCCAGAAGGGCATGCTCATGCAGCGCGGGCCGCCGCGGCCGCGGGAGAGCTCGGCGGAGGGCACGACGAGAAGGTCCAGGCCCTCCTTGTACAGCACGTCGTTGGTGACGGTGTTGCGGGCGTAGACGCAAATCTTGCCGGGCTCGACGCACAGGGTGTTGGAGCCGTCGTTCCACTGCTCGCGGGAGGCCGCGATCGGGTCGCCGCCGCCGCAGGGGATCAGCTTGACCTGGTCGACGCCGGTGGCGTCCTCCAGGACGTGCTCGAGGGTGTCCTCGATCAGGCGGATGTTCACGTCGCCCGGGTTCTTGCCGGCGGTCAGCTCGTAGACGCGCAGGGTGCCCATGATGGCGGGGTGGATCGTGAACTTATCGACGTCGATCTGGGTGAAGACCGTGTCGAGGTGCATGAAGGCGCGCGAGACCGGGATGTCGAAGGCCAGGATGCGCTCGACCTTGGAGTCGGAGTTCCAGAAGATGTTCTGGGCCATGACGTCGATCGCGGCGGCCTGGGTGCGCTGGGAGATGCCGACGGCGAGGGTCTTCTCGTTGATGTTCAGCACGTCGCCGCCCTCGGTGTGGAACTGGCAGTCGCGGCGGAAGTACAGCGAGACGTCCTTGTAGTCGGGGTGGTACTTGAAGATGTACTTGCCGTACAGGGTCTCGCGGTTGCGGGTGACCGAGTACATGCGGTTGAGGTTGACGCCCTCGCCGACGACCGCGAACGGGTCGCGGGTGAAGTAGAGGTTGGGCATCGGGTCGATGATCAGGTCGGACTCGGACTCGGAGTTGACCAGGGAGTCGAGGGTCGTGGACGCCGTGAGGGGCATGTCGATCTCGGACTTGGTCATGCCGGCCATGGTCTTCTTGACGAACTCGAGGTTGTCCTCGATGGAGTCCAGCTTCTCGCGGACGATCTGCGGCATGTGCTGGCCGCGGATGCCGGCCTCGGCGATGTACTGGTCGGTGAACTCGGCGCGGGCGCCGGGGACCTGGTCGAACACCTCGGCGACGAGGTTCTCGAGGTAGAGGACCTCCACGCCCTGGTCCCTCAGGATCTGGGCGAAGGTGTCGTGCTCCTGCTGCGCGACCTCCAGGAACGGGACGTCGTCGAACAGGAGTCGCTCGAGCTCGTCGGGCGGCAGGT
>DBFDDV010000031.1:0-23801 GCA_048302525.1 Collinsella sp.
GTCCTTGTCTGATTCACGAGACAAGGACCCCTAATTTTGACCTTAAAAATGGGACCAGCAGCAGCTGATTCAAAATTAAGGTCAATAAATGAAACGACCCCGGTTGCATATCCTGCAACCGGGGTCGTTCGATGTTTCACATGAAACGTTTTGGGGTGCGACTCCCCTATGCTTTTTTCTGAACTTTGAAGCGCTGCTTCAGCTGTCCGCAAGCGGCGTCAATATCGTTACCACGGGAGTTACGAATCGTTGTCTCGATGCCACGGGACTCAAGGCGACGCTGAAGATCCTCAACCTTATGAATCGGCGACGGCTTGAGCAGGCTGCCCTCGATGTCGTTAAGCTGAATCAGGTTAACGTGGCACAACGTTCCCTCGCAGAAGTCGCAGAGCGCCTGCATCTCGGGATTCGTATCGTTGACGCCTTCAATCATGGCATACTCATAGGTCGGGCGGCGGCCAGTCTTCTCGGTGTAGAGCTGAAGCGCCTCGTGAAGGCGAAGTAGCGTGTACTTCTTAACACCGGGCATAAGCTTATTGCGCGTCGACTGGATGGCGGAATGCAGGGAAACGGCAAGCGTGAACTGCTCGGGGATGTCGGCAAATTTGCGAATACCGGGAATAACGCCGCTGGTAGAGACGGTGAGGTGACGAGCGCCGATACCGATGCCTTCGGGGTCGTTGAGGATTCGCAGCGCCTTGAGAACCTCGTCGTAGTTGGCAAACGGCTCGCCCTGGCCCATGAAGACAACGCTCGTGGCGCGCTCGCCAAAGTCGTTGGATACATGAAGTACCTGGTCGACGATCTCTTGAGCGGTCAGAGAACGCTTGAGGCCGTTGAGACCGGTAGCGCAAAAGGCGCAGCCCATGCCACAGCCTGCCTGGGTTGAAACGCAGACGGAAAGCTTGTTGCGACGGGGCATACCGACGGTCTCGACGGAAATGCCGTCGTGGTACTCGAGCAGGTACTTGCGAGAGCCATCTTTGGAAACCTGCTTGGTGAGTTCAGTCGGCGTGTCAAAGGCAAAAGCCTCTTTAAGCTGCTCGCGGAAAGCCTTGGGAAGGTTGGTCATGTCGTCAAACGAACAAACGTTCTTCTCAAAGACCCATTCGATGAGCTGCTTCGCGCGGAAGGCGGGCTGGCCAAGTTCGGCCACGAGCTCGCGAATATCGTTTTGGCTCAAGTCGCGAATGTCCTGAGATTTAGTCCTGGGATTCATGGAAGCCTTTCGATTTTGGGGAAACGTAGAGGGTATCGCTACAATATGGTATCAGCTGCAGAAATTATAGAGGAGGAGTCTGCCCATGCCGGGTAAAAGCCTAGAGAACATGCACGTAGCGGTCTTGGCGGGCGGTCATTCCGCTGAGCGCGAGATCTCGCTCAATTCGGGAAAGAACGTTGTGGTGGCACTGAAGGAAGCCGGCTACACCTCGGTGGAGCTGCTCGATACGGCCGCTGATGACTTTATGGTAACCATGGCAACCGGCGGCTTTGACGTGGCGTTTATCGCCATGCACGGTGCCGGCGGCGAAGATGGCGCCATGCAAGGCGCCATGGAGACCCTGGGTATCCCCTACACGGCTTCGGGCGTGCTTGCCAGCGCCTGCGGTGCCGACAAGGAGGTCTCTAAGCTCCTGTACGCCAAGGCGGGCATTCCCATTGCCCCCGGCCTTGCGCTCGAGGTGGGCGATGAAGTCGATATCGATCATATCGTCGAGGTTTGTGGCGAGCGCTGCTTTGTGAAGCCGGCCGTCAACGGTTCCAGCTATGGCATTTCCCTGGTCCATGAGCCCTCCGAGCTGCCCGCGGCAATCGCCAAGGCGTTTGAGTACGGCGACAAAGTGCTGGTCGAGAAGTGCATCGAGGGTACCGAGATCACCGTCGGCGTATACGGCGAAGATGACGTGCGCGCTCTGCCGATTGTCGAGATTCGTAAGCCCGAGGACTGCGAGTTCTACGATCTGGACGTGAAATATGTCGACCCTACGGACATTCATCGCATTCCGGCGCAGATTTCACCCGAGAATTACGCTCGCGCTCAGGAGCTTGCCTGCGCCGCTCACAAGGCCCTCGGTTGCCTGGGTATCTCGCGCAGCGATTTTATCGTGAGCGAGGACGGCCCCGTTATCCTCGAGACCAATACCATTCCCGGCATGACCGATACGTCGCTGTATCCGGATGAGATTCGCCACACCGACGACATGACGTTCCCGCAGGTCTGTGACAGCCTGATCCGTATGGGCCTTCGTCGAGCGGGCATTGCATGCTAATCGAGGACGCGGTTTCGTCAGGAACGCCGCAGTTTGTCATCGACTCCTATGCCACGCTTGCCGAACGCGCCAAAACGCAGTCCTTCGGCCTTATCGAGGAAGATGTGATTGTCCTCGATACCGAGACCACAGGTCTTTCGGTGCAGGACAACGAGCTGATCGAGATCTCGGCGGCCCGTCTTTCGGGCCGTGAGATCGTCGACCGTTTCGATACCTTCGTGCATCCCAAGCAGCTGATTCCCGCCGAGATTACCGAGCTCACGAGCATTACAAATGCCGATGTGGCAGATGCCCCGTCGGCCGTTGAGGCCGTCGCCGCTCTCGCCGATTTTGTCGGTGGTTGCCCGGTGATCGCACATAACGCCACGTTCGACCGCTCGTTTATCGAGTCGGTCAAAGGCGGCGTCAACGTGAGCGATATTTGGATCGATTCGCTGGCGCTGTCGCGAATCGCGCTTCCGCGCCTGGCCTCGCACAAGCTGTCTTTTATGGCCGATCTGTTTGGCTGTGACTCGGTATCACACCGTGCCAATGCCGACGTCGACGCCCTGTGTGGCGTATGGCGCGTGTTGCTCGTGGCGCTCACCGACTTGCCCCAGGGCCTCATGGCGCGCCTAGCCGACATGCATCCGGATGTGCCTTGGTCCTATCGTCCTATCTTCTCATTCTTGGCAGGGCAGAACCCTGGTTCTATCTTCTCTCTCAGCGCCGCTCGTGCTGACGTTCTCAAGGCCGATCGCGCCGACGATCGGGTGGACGCCGACGAACTGCCGGTCCTCAAGATGCCGAGTCGTGAGGAGATTGAGGCAGACTATGCGCCAGGTGGCCTGGTCAATCGCATGTATCCCACCTACGAGCCGCGTGATGAGCAGATCGCGATGGCGCTCGAGGTCCGCGATGCGCTGGTCACGGGCACTCATCGTGTAATTGAGGCGGGCACGGGCGTCGGCAAATCGATGGCCTATCTGGTGCCTTTTGCCGAGGCAGCACGCCGTAACAACATCACGGTTGGTATTGCGACCAAATCGAACAATCTTGCCGACCAGCTCATGTACCATGAGCTGCCAAAACTTGCCGAGCAACTGGACGGTGGCCTGTCATTTTGCGCTCTCAAGGGCTATGACCACTATCCGTGCCTGCGCAAGCTTGAGCGCATGAGCCGCGGCCAGGTCGAGATTACCACCAAGCGCGATCCGGCGGACACGCTCACGGCGGTCGCGGTCATTATGGCGTACGTCTGCCAATCAGCCGATGGCGACCTCGACTCGCTCGGCATTCGGTGGCGCAGCGTCAACCGCCCCGACTTTACGACGGCCTCGCGCGAGTGTGCTCGTCGCCTCTGCCCGTTTTTCCCTGATAAATGTTTGGTCCACGGCGCTCGCCGTCGTGCAGCGCATGCCGACGTGGTGGTCACCAACCATTCCCTGCTGTTCCGCAATGTCGCGGCCGAGGGCAGGATTTTACCTCCGATTCGTCATTGGGTAATCGACGAGGCCCATTCTATCGAGCGCGAGGCGCGCCGTCAGTGGGCGCGCGTGGTGTCGGCGGACGAATCACGCGTTCTGTTTGAGCGCCTGGGTGGCTCGAGCACCGGTGCGCTAAGCCAGGTTTCCCGTGATTTGGCAACCTCCGAGGGCTCTACGCTCTATCTGGGCCTTACTGCCAAGGCGACGTCGACGGTTGCGCGCGCGAGCATGGCAATCGCCGACGTGTTCGATGGCGTTCGCGAGCTCGGCCGCCGTGCCCGTGGGGGTTATGACAATGCCAATCTATGGATTGGCCCCGAGCTGCGCGAATCTGACGACTGGCATGATTTCTTACAGTCGGCCTACGCTGCCATCGATGCATTGGAACAAGCTGACAAGAGCGTTGACGCGCTGGTGCAGGCCGTCGCCGCCGGCAAGCCCGAGGTTGTTGTCGACCTGGGCGATACCTCGCGCCGCCTGCACGAGCTGGTCGAGAACCTCAAACTCATCATCGACGGCACCGATGAACACTACGTGTATTCGCTGCAGGTCAATCGCAGGTTGCGTGCCGGCGGAGAGTCAATGACCGCAGAGCGCATCGACATTGGCGAGGCCTTGGCAACCGAGTGGCTGCCCGAGGTTCACACGGCTATCTTTGCCTCGGCGACCATGACGGTGTCCAAAAGCTTTGAACACTTTAACCACGCGGTCGGCCTCGATCGCATCGGTGCTTCAACATCCTCATCGCTGCACTTGGACTCGAGCTACGACTTCGATTCGAACATGGCTGTAGTCGTTGCGGGCGATATACCCGATCCGCGCGATCGTGAGAGCTATCTTACGGCGCTCGAGCGCGTGCTGGTCGACGCCCATCTTGCCATGGGCGGATCGGTGCTCACGCTGTTCACCAATCGGCGCGACATGGAAGACCTGTACGCCCGCGTTGAGCCCAAGATGGCCCGTGCGGGTCTGGAACTCAACTGCCAGCAGCGCAACTCATCTCCTCGTCGCCTGCGCGACCGGTTTATCAACGAGCCGACCTCGTCGCTTTTTGCGCTTAAGGCCTTCTGGGAGGGATTCGACGCCAGCGGCGAGACGCTGCGCTGCGTCATCATTCCCAAGCTGCCGTTCTCGAGCCCCACGGACCCGCTCTCGTGCGAGCGCAACTTGCGCGAAGACCGCGCTTGGGCGCGCTATTCGCTGCCCGAGGCGGTGCTCGAGGTCAAGCAGGCGGCCGGCCGCCTTATCCGCTCGTCGACCGATTACGGCGTGCTGATTCTGGCCGACCCGCGCCTGGTGACGAAGGGCTACGGAAAGAAGTTCTTAACGTCGCTGCCCACGAGCTCCTACCAGCGCATCGAATCGGCGCAGATCGGGCACTATCTGCAACTGTGGCGCGCACGCCACGAGCGGCGGCGCTAAAGCGGACAGACGAGGGTTTTTGCCATATCGCACAGACGCTTTGACAGGGCGGGGTCATCCAAGATGCGGATGGCTCCGCCCGCTGCGATTATCTGGCTCAGTAGCCAACGCTCGGAGCCGTAATGCACGGTTACCGTTGCCGTGTCTGTCCCGCTGCGCTCGATTAGGGTGATGCCGGCCCAGTCCAGATGCTCCGCCATATCGAATGGCATCAGGAGCTTTGCGCTATGCTGCGTCCGGGCAAGGGAATCGTGGAGGGATGCGACGTCCGGTGCGTGAGACACGACGGAGTCTTCCGTCAAGGTGAGTCCCTCGATTTTATCCATGCGATAGGTGCGCTGCTCATCGACTGCGATGTCCCAGGCAATCAAGTATGTTTGGTCGCCGTTTGCCGTAATGCGCAAGGGGTCGACCAGACGCTCGCGTGGCCGTGCATCGTCCATCGAGCGATACGAGATGCGGCAGCGAACGCCGTCCTGAATGGCGCAGCTCAGCTGCTGCCAGTGCGACCCGTGGTTGACGGTGTCAAAGACGCGCTGGTTATAGCCGAGCTCTTCGGGTAGAAGAGCATGCCGAATCCGGGCTGCCGTCTGCGGCTCGATCCCCAACGATTCAAGTTCGTGGTTGAGCACAGCGCCCTCGGCGGCACTCAGGCGCAACGGTAGAACACGCCCGGCGTCGCCGGTGAGGGCCACACGCTCGCCGCGGCATTCGCAGATGATGCGCGCGCCCGATTCTCGGTCCGCGAGCGTCGAGACGATCTCGAGAATCTCGTCGAGCGACACCCCTGTGATGTCAAAGCGGCTGCAAATCTCGGCTCGTGTCATGCCGCTCTCGCCGGCGGCGTAGAGGGCCTCCATAATGTCGATGGCGCGCGAGAGTCTCTGCTCGCTGGTGAGTTTACGCACGGGCATGCTCGTGCACCGTCCTTTCAATGAGGCGGTTCCACGCCTGCTTGAGCGATTTGGGGGCCACGGGCCTCATGCCGTCCACGGCGTGGGCCATGCAAAATGAGGCGGCGGCTTCAAGGTCACGCACGTCAACGGTCCAGGTCCATCCCGCATCGGTGTGTGCGAGCTCACCTCGCCCGCGCGTGAGGCCGTTGATCATATCGATCTGCGTCTGAGGGGCGAACGAGAACGTGGCTGCAACGGGCGGTCGGTCGGCAAAATCGAATTCAAAGAACAGATAGTCGTTGAGATTGAAGTCCGCAGGGATGGCGTAGGCCTTCGAAGGACGCCAAGCGCGAACGATACGGTCGCAGCGGAATGTCCTGATGTCGTCGGTGACATTGTCGAGGCCGCAGAAGTACGCCACGCCCTCGCGTTCGAACATGCCGTAGACGCAGACGGTACGTTCTTTCTGCTCGCCGCGTCCGTTCTGATATAAAAATCGCAGCGCGCATCGCTCGGCAAAGGCGCTCCATACCGCATCGACGGTGGGAGAGCGGCGGATTGGTGCTTCGTCCACCGTCGTCCTACCGGTGAGATAGGCAATCTTGGAGCGAATATCGGCAAGCGGTGCGGCAAAAGTGGATGAGCCGGCCGCTAGTGTCTGGTCGATGGCGTTGAGCAGGATATCGGCGTCGTCTGCGGTGATGAGGCCGCCTGCTGCAAAGGTGTGCTCGCGGTCGATTGTCCACGAGCTTTCCTCGGTCTCCTGCGCACCGGCGGGGCGAACCTCCTTGATTAAGATGCCACGCTCGAGCAGTTTGTCACGATCGCGCCGAAACTTGCGCTTATCCGAGTCGATGTTGCCCGAGCCATATCCCAGGTCGGAATCCAAGACGATCTGCTCGGTCGTCAGCGGTTCGGGGGAGCTGTTGAGCACAAAGAAAAGATTGAGGATGCGCTGAGCCGTTTTATCGAAACTGGGCTCCGAATTCCCCTTTTTAATTGTCGCGGTCGTGTCGCTTGCCGTCATAGAGTCCTCGCATGAGAAGGTGGTTTGCTGCCATGATTTTAGTCCGATATGGAGATTAGGCTATATCCTTGTCCGCTCGGGGCGTTAAGATGGCCCGAATTCGGTCGTTTGCGCTCGCTCGGGGTATACTTTCGACTATATACGGTTCTAATGTGCATGCATTGGGCCTATTTGTCGGATTATGGATGTGGAGCGCACATGGCGAACACCCAGAACTATATTAACCACCTGCTGCAGAACACCGGCATTACGCCGGCATGCAGCGAAGAAGAGCGCTTGGCTGCCGAGGATATCGCTCAGATCTTCCGCAACCACGGCTTTGACCCCGAGGTTCAGGAGTTCAATGCCCCGGCGCCCAGTAGATTGGCATTTGCCGTTACCGGTATTCTTGCGTTTGCCGGCGCCCTGCTGATGGGCATCGGCGGCGGTATCGGCTTGGTCGGCACCTTGCTGGCCATTGTCGGCGCCGTTCTTTACGTGCTCGAGCGCACGGGCCACCCCGTGGTTTCGCGCCTGGGCAAGACGGGCGTGAGCCAAAATGTCATCGCCTACCACAAGGCCTCGGGCCCGCTCGCGTCTCCGCGCAACCGCCCGGTGGTCGTTGTCGCACACTACGACTCTCCCCGTGCTGAGCTGCTCGCCCGCGAGCCCTATGCTTCGTATCGTGCGCTCATCGCCAAGCTGTTGCCCGTTGCCACGATTGCCCCTGCTGCCGTTGCCATCCTGCGTATCCTGCCGCTCCCCGGCGCGCTCAAGGTTCTGCTGTGGATTGTCGCGATCCTCGCTTCCCTCGTTGCACTTGCCAACGCGGCAAACATCATCTCTAACCGCCACGTTCTTCCCTATACGTCCGGCGCGGTGTGCAACAAGTCTTCTGTCGCCGCTATGCTCGGCGTTATGGACAACGTTGCTCCCTTCCAGGGCGAGAACGAGTTTCCCGACGATGTTCCGTTCGATACCTATTTTGGGGAGCAGAAACGTCGTGCCGAGGAAATGGCGCGCGCGGCGGCGGAGTATGCCGCGGCCCAGCAGCAAAACGACTACGGCAACACCATCGAGTACGAAGAGCCTACCTACGCCGAGGACGAGTTCGGTCAGCCGATTGCTCCCGACGCTCAAACCGAGCCCGAACAGGGCGAGGCTTTTGACGAGCAGATTGAGGGCTTTGAGGGTGCGTCTGCCGACGAGACGCTGATTGGCGCCATCGTGCCCGAGGATCAGAATCAGGCTGTCCAGGCCGAAGAGTTCAATGACGAGGTTCCCGCTGCTGAGCCGGCGGAGGAGCCTGCCGCGGCCGAGCCCGAGCCCAAGCTCTATCGCAACGCCGCCGGCAACATTCGCTTTGGTTCGGATGCCATCCGTGCACTCGGAATGCTTCCCGAGTCCTGCACGCTCGATTACGAGGAGGGCGAGGAGCCGACGTTTGAGCCCGAGCCTGCGCCCGTTGTCACTGCGGATGATGAGTCTGCCGCGGTTACCGCTGCCGTTGCCGAGTCCGAGGCGGTGTCCGCGATCGATCCTGCGGCAGGACTGGACATTTTGGCTCCCGCCGCGCCGGCGCAAGACGTTGCGGACGAGTCTGACGACGATTACGTTGAACAGCCGAGGCGCGTGTCTTACGAGAGCGATACTGATTTCTCGGCCGAGATTCCCGCGGCAACGCCCCATGCCGACATTGCATCCGCGTTCTCGTCGATTGGCGCCAGCGCTTCCAACTTCTTTAAGGGTGCGCTTGCAAAGGGCAAGAAATTTGTCGACGATTTCGAGGAGAAGCGCGCTGCCGCACGCGAGGCTGCCGAGCAGGAGGCTATCGCTCAGCAGCAGGCAGCCGAGGCGGCACGTGAGCACGCGGCGCAAGAGTTCGAGCAGAACGAGGCTATGCAGTCCGCGCCCGTCGACGCCGCCGAAGCTACAACGTCTTTCGAGGCCCAGCAGCACGTCGATAGCACCATGTCGTTTGATGCCGCGCAGTTCGATTCCACGATAACGTTTGAAAAGCAAGGCACCGCGATTGCCGAGCCCCTTCCTGTTTCCGATGAGCAGGGCGACGCGGCAGACGATGACGAGCCTATTGATGCTGCCGAAATTCAGGATGCCGCCGAGGACGAGTCCGTCGAGGCCAACTCTGACGAAGAGCAATACGCGGCAGCCGATCAAGGTGATTCGACCGAGGTCGAGCAGGAGGAAGTGCCTGCGGTTTCCGAGACTCCCGAGACGGATGAGTCGAGGCCTTACTCCACGCAGATTTTCACCATGCCGACCCCGAGTGGTTCCGGTGCCACGGTTGCCAATGTCGCTCCCACCCAGGACGAAACGGTCGATTCCCTTATGGCCCAGATTTCCTCCCAGGCATCGCCGCGTCCGCAGATGAATGTTCCCGATCCGGCGTCGGCACCGTCGCCTGCACCTTCCTCGTCTCCGCTGGCTTCGGTCCCCGATCCGTCGCTGCCGTCTATGAAGCAGGCAAACGTTGCGTCTCGCACGTCGCTGTTCGACCTTCCCGATCCCTCTGCCCAGGTCAACGACCCCTTTGCTACTGCCCAGGGTCCCGAACCCACATCGGCACCCGTTGCGCCTTCTATGCCCGTTGCGTCGGGCGCGCAGCCGATCGAGACCATTTCGGCTCCCGCCCCGGCGGCACCCAAGTCTCGCAAACGCGGCCTGGGTGGCCTGTTCGGTCGTAAAAGGAAAAACGAGCAGGACAGCATGAGTGATTGGCTGGGCGTCGAAGACGATTACGATGCCAAGAAGTCCGGTCGCGGTATCGGTTCGTGGGATAACTTCGAGGACGATAACGATGGCTGGAAGGGCGGCGCTACGTCTTCCGATGGCGCTTCTTCCGAAGATATGCTCTCGGCTGTCGCCTCTATGGGCGATGATGAGCTGCTCGGTCACGATATCTGGTTTGTGGCAACGGGCGCCTCGGATTGTGATGGCGCCGGCATGAAGGCCTTCTTGGCTTCGCATCGCGATAAGCTCCGCGGCGTATTCTTCATCAATCTTGAATCCGTCGGCGCCGGTAGGCTTTCGGTGGTGACGGTCGAGGGCGAACAGCAGCTGCTCAAGGGCGATCGCCGCATCATGAACCTGGTCAGCAAGGTGTGCAAGTCGTTCCATGTCGATTGTGGCGCGCTCGAGATGCCCTATGCCAAGACCGATGCCTATGCCGCGCTCGAGGCGAGCCGCCGAGCCCTCACCATCGCCGGCGTGGACGGCACGCGTCTGGCTTGCGCTCGTACCGAGGACGACCTGCCCCACAATGTCAACCCGACGAACATTGCCACGGTATCCGAGGTCGTGACCGAGGTTATCCGCCGTTCGTAGACGGAGCTCTAAGGAGTCAACGTGTTTTCGTATATTAAGCGCCATTGGCCTGTCTACGTGATTTTGACCTTGATTGCCATTGCGTTAGGATTTGGGGCTGCCTACATCGTGGGTGCAAAGGGCTCGACCCCCGCCTCCGCAATCAGCGAAGAGGTGGAGCAAGAACAGAGTACGGGTGCCGATGGGATTCCTGAGTCCGAGCAGGCAATCGTTGATGGTGGATCTTCGTCTGCAGAGTAGATACGGCGATTTACATGATTGAAAGCGGGCGAGCCAGGGGACTGGCTCGCCCGCTTTTTCATCGCGCTAGCGCTTCTTTGGGGTCGACCTAAGGCGAGCGAACCATAGGGCTGCGGCACCCGAGGTCAGGAGCGCGGTGATGCAAGCGGCGATGGGAACTGATCCTGTTGCCGGTAGGTCCTGCAGTAGGGTACAGCGTTGAATGACACGGTCCTCGTCATGTGACTCAAGTTTATCGCCGCCGCCGTTGCGGCAAAGATCGACGCGTGCGCTGTTGGTGAGTGCGGTTTGGGGCGTATAAGCCGACGTCGCCTGCATGTGCACGATTGCGCCCCGAGCGTCTGTGCCAAGGATTGCTTTGGCATCGTCAAGGTCGTCGTGCTCATCTTTGAGATCATCGCGGGTCCAAGAATCCGCATCGCTTCGAGTCGTAAAGTCGGCGGCTACCGCACCGTATTCAATTCGAATGCCCGTTACGACGGTATTGGGTGTAAGGTCGAGCTCTTCCGCCTCGAGTGTGGTGGATTCCGTGGTCGAGACATCCGCCTTCCAGAGGCGCCAGCCGTCGTAATCGACGAGGCGACAGTCCTCACCAAGGCTCTCTTTTACTTCGTCGGACTCAAGCCAAGGATTTTCGTGTCCATCGTCAAGTGTCGCGTTCGCCGGTTCATCGACGTCTGTCGAGTCCAACGGCGTCGTGCGATACCACACGTTGCACAGACCGTTGAGGTCGCCGATGGCGACGGGGGTTTCGATTGAGATGAATCTCGCCGTGCCGTCTTTGGCGCACTCAAGATCATCGGTAATCGTAAACTCATCAACCCAAGTAGCGGAATCGTTTCGAGCATCGATGGTATAGGAGAAAAGCCCATCACTATTGGTTTGCGTCGTGGCGCGGTTTTTACCATCGCCGTTAGCCAACAGGCCCTTTTCGATAGGTTGGACAAGTTCCTGACGCTTGTCGACCTGCCCCTTGATCTCGATGGGCGCATCCTTCATCGCGACGGATTGGACTTCTCCCGTATCTTTTATTTCAAACGTTATCTCCTCGGCAAGGTCATAGGTCCGCGGAGACATCATTTCGCGCAACGAGTAGGTGCCGGGTGCAAGATGTTCGACGCGGTGTGGCTTGTCGGATGAGGTCCAGGAGTCTATTTCGGTTTTATCGGGACCATATAAGGTGAGCCGTGCGCCTTCTACTTCCTGCTCATCGCTTGCATCGACCTTGGAGATATCTACCTTGGTGTAATCGTCGGATACGTTAAGCCGTGCTTCTACAACGGGTGTTTTCTGGTCGGCATAAGTAAGGTCGACAATATGGGATGTCCGATCGAGTAAGAAGCCTGCCGGCGCTTGAGTCTCGACAACCTCGTAGCGTGCGGTGCCAGATCCCAGCGGGAGGTCGTCCGCGCGTGCTTCTCCAGTTTCATCCGTCGTGACGGCAGCGACAGTCTCACCGTCGAGCGCGGCAATGCTACCGTCGGGGCGCACGATATCACCCGAGGCACGGATCTCAAAGACGGCGCCCGCGAGGCTGCTGCCGTCTACGGCATCGGTTTTAACGATCCTGATGTTTCCGGTCGCGGCGTGGTCATAATACGAGGCGATTACAACGGGCGTTAGGTTCATGTCGGCGGGTATGTTTACCTCGATCTCTTCGCCGACAAGATAGGGCTCTTTGGCCGAGGCTTCGCGTACATAATAGGTGCCCGGCACGAGCGATTCTGGCAGTGTGACGGTCCCGGTCGCGTCAGTCGTAAAGGTGTCCATTACGTTATGTGCTGGATACCAGCAAGTTTGTGAGACAGGTTCGTGATTGCTGTCGAGGAGTTGGAAGGTGAATCCGGCTAGTGGAACAGAAGCGCCTGTTTGGGCATCGCGTTTTACAATCTGGAGATGCGTCGACAGAGCGTGGTTGTCCACGATATATTGAAGCTCGGCGCCGTTGGAAATCTGATTGGCCCCGACGGTCCATTCCCCTGCACGTTTAAAACCCTCGGGGACGGTTTCCGGAACCTCGCGAATCGTGTAGCCGACACGGTCGTATGGGACGGCTCCGTGGACACCGGCGGGTCGCTTGCCTGTGCCGAACCATGCTTCGGGCTGATCTTTGGTGGAGGCAAAGCCATAGATGTTTGTGGTCAATGTGCCAACAACCTGCTGAGAGCTGTTGCTGACAACTTCAAAGACAACACCACCCGCCGGCTGCTCCAGGCCGGATTGGTCGCTATTGCCGTAATCCTTGAATTTGGAAATCTCAAGGTCAAACGCAATGGGGATATCGGAAATGCGAGATTCGATCTCGACTACGCCTGAATCGCCGAGCTGGTCGGCTCCAACGGTATAGGTCCAGCTGTCGTTGGATGGCAGGTAGCCCTCGGGGGCTTTTGATTCGTAGATGGTAAAGGTTCCTAAGGGGACATCGACGAGGGTAGCCCGACCGCTTTCGTCAGTCGTGAGAATTTGCGCCCATCCAGGGGTTGATTGCGACACACACGTGAACTCTGCTCCTGCGAGTGAAGATCCCGCCTGGGGGCCGGCATTCGTCGCGGCATCGAGTTTTACGATACGCAGATTGATGGTGCCGGGCTGTTCATCAATGGCGACCTTTCCACCGTCATTCCCCGTGGTAAAGGCGATGCGATCGCGACGGGGGACATAGCCGGCCGGCGCCTTCGTTTCAGCTAGGTAGTATGCCGTGTTGGGCAGAAGTGTTGCCTGCGCTCGACCGTTGCTGTCCATCTGGACGGTGCCGACACGCGCGCCGCTGGTGCTCTCAAAAACATCGAATGTTGCCCCGTCAAACTGATAAGTATTGTTTCCGCTGGTAATGGCAGCGTTTGCAGACTGCTTTTGGAAGGAAACAGAGACCGCCGGCAGTACATAGAGCATGTCCTGACGTTTGCTGCCGCCCGATACGGCTCCTAGATAGCGCCGCGCGCGGTGCGGAGCGGCTTTGATGCTTCCTGATTTTGCGCTGTCGTGGAGCCACCGCGCCGCCGCCACGACTTCATTGTCAGTGATAAAGTGCCCACTCTTGGTTTTGCCCTGAGCGGTCGTGTAAGAGTAGGTACCGTCGACATGGGTAGTGCCGTTGAGCATCCATACGGCAAGCTGGGTTGCGGCGCGGGCACGATCGGGTGAAAGATGGTAACCGCCAAACGACGTGGCGGTAGGATATCCGTGACAAACGATTGCCGCGAACTCGTCGTCGAGCCACACCCAGCCTTGATCAAAGTTGAGCCATGGGCCGCCCGGCTTGGTGGGGCCGGGGCGCTCCTGGTTCATGCAGTAGGCAATCGAGGCGTCTTGAGCTTCATACTTGCCGATGAGGAAGGGCCCACAATCATCGCTAATAGTGCGGAAGCCGAGCTGGTCGTAGCCATCGACGGCAAATGCGGCTCCCGGTGTCAGGCAGCCGAAAAGCAGGAAGAGGAGCAGGAGCAGCGGACCTGTTGCGATTGCGCTGTGGACAGAGTGCGTGGGTGCGTTGGACATGGCTGCTCCTTATCCCTCGTGCGCCGCATGGGGAGGTTGCGACGCGTAGGATGAGGCTACCCCCGAGGTTCATGCGGGTAAGTACCGGAGCCTGACCAAAAGCTTGCCCGATTTCTGACAAATCGAGCTCAAATACAACAATCAGATAAAAGTGCAGGTAGAAGATGGTAAGAAAAGAAAGACAAAGGTCCTCATCTCCACAATTGGCGCGGTTTTCAAATGATTCTCCACAGCTAAAACAAGCATCGACACCCTTGTATCGAACAAGACAACCGCGTTATACTATCCCCCACATATGCGGGCATCGCCAAGTGGTAAGGCATCAGCTTCCCAAGCTGACACTCGCGGGTTCGAGTCCCGTTGCCCGCTCCAGTAAAAAGCACAAGCACGGCAGCGTTACGTTGCCGTGCTTTTTACTACCAAGCGCCGGGACTCGAACCCGCCAGGGTGCGAGCGTTAAGCAAACGCGAAGCGTTTGTAGCGAGCAGGCGAAGGCGCCGACAGGCGCCTGAAGCCGGTGCGTATTTGCGAAGCAAATGCGCGGATGTCCCGTTGCCCGCTCCATCGAGTACGGGGGACCTCGGGAACGTCGGGTCCAACCCGCTGTGCCCGTGCGTGTGCGCGGACCGGGTCTGCCGACCGCAGCCGGTGCGTATTTGCGAAGCAAATACGCGGACGTCCCGTTGCCCGCTCCAATTCCAAAATGTTAGGTTAATGCCTGCTGCCCATACTTGCACCTGCGCACGGTACAATGGATGGGTTACGACCAACGTGCCAATAACCAAAAAGGAGCCGCTATGATCGATCGCTATACCCGCCCGGAGATGGGACACATCTTCTCCCTCGAGAACAAGTACGCCATTTGGCAGGAGATCGAGGTTCTGGCCTGCGAGGCCCAGGCGGAGCTCGGCAAGATCGGTATTTCCAAAGACGAGGCCCAGTGGATCCGCGACCATGCCAACTTTGAGAAGGCGAAGGTCGATGAGATCGAGGAAGTCACGCGCCACGACGTCATTGCCTTCCTGACCAACATGAAGGAATACATCGATGCCGATGTTCCCGAGGGCGACCCCAAGCCCAGCCGCTGGGTTCACTATGGCATGACCAGCTCGGATCTGGGCGACACGGCCCTGTGCTACCAGCTCACCCAGGCCTGCGACCTGATCATCGAGGACGTCAAGAAGCTCGGCGAGATTTGCAAGCGTCGCGCCTTTGAGGAGCGCAACACGCTCTGTGCCGGCCGCACTCATGGCATCCACGCCGAGCCGATGACCTTCGGCATGAAGTTTGGCTCTTGGGCCTGGGAGCTCAAGCGCGATCTGGATCGTCTTGAGGACGCCCGCAAGAATGTTGCCTTTGGTGCCATCTCGGGCGCTGTCGGCACGTACAGCTCCATCGAGCCGTTCGTCGAGGAGTATGTCTGCGAGCACCTGGGCCTGGTTCACGACCCGCTGTCCACGCAGGTTATCAGCCGCGACCATCACGCCTATCTCGCCGGCGTTCTCGCCACCACCGCAGCCACCTGCGAGCGCATCGCTACCGAGGTCCGCAATCTGCAGAAGACTGATACGCTCGAGGCCGAGGAGCCGTTCCGTAAGGGCCAAAAGGGCAGCTCAGCCATGCCGCACAAGCGCAACCCCATCACCATGGAGAAAGTCTGCGGTCTGTCGCGCGTCGTGAAGTCCAACGCCCAGGTTGCCTTCGATAACGTCGCCCTGTGGCACGAGCGTGACATTTCGCACTCCTCTGCCGAGCGCGTCGCCCAGGCCGATAGCTTCATCGCCCTCGACCACATGTTCCAGTGCCTCATCCGCGTTATCGACGGCCTGCAGCTGTATCCCGCCCGCATGATGGCCAACCTCAATAAGACCCGCGGCCTCATCTTCTCTTCCAAGGTACTGCTTGCCCTCGTCGACACGGGCATCACCCGCGAGGACGCGTACGCCATTGTGCAGGAGAACGCTATGGCAACCTGGCACGAGGTACAGGATTGTGTCTCCGGCCCCACCTTTAAGGAGCGTCTCGAGGCCGACCCGCGCTGCACCGTCAGTCAGGAGAAGCTCGACGAGATCTTTGATCCGTGGGACTTCCTCACCCGTATCGACACGGTCTTTGATCGTCTGGAGCAGCTGAGCTTCGAGTAGGTTCGGGCATAACGTTAGCTTTTTAGGGCGCTTTGCTGGTAATGTGTGTTGCCGGCAAAGCGCCTCGTTGCATTTAGGGAAAGACGGGGATAATAGTCGTCTCGAATAACATTCTGAGAGGGGATCGCATGATTTCGTTTGATTACAAGCCTCAGGGCGTGTGTGCTCGCAATATTCACCTTGACCTTTCCGATGACGGCAACAAGGTGGTGGGCGTTGAGTTTACCGGCGGCTGCGACGGCAATCTCAAGGCTATCTCCAAGCTGGTCGAGGGCGCTCCCGCCGATCGCGTAATCGAGGTTCTCGCCGGTAATACCTGCGGTATGAAAAAGACCTCCTGCGCCGACCAGCTTACGCGCGCTATCGAGGCCGCTCGCGCCGAGATCGCCTAATGGGTATCGCCGATCACATCAAGAACGGAATATCGCGTCGCGGCTTTGTACTCGGTGGGGCTGCCGCGGGCGCTGCCACGGTGCTTGCCGGATGCTCGAAAAAAACGGGTACCAGCGATGATGCCGCCGGCGAGCCGCAGGTTATCAAGGACGATTCCAAAATCATCTCGATTACGGATGAGTATGAGGCTGTCGACATCGATCTTGAGCCGGCGTCATCGTGGACGCTGCCTCTGGGTACGCTGCTGTACTACTGCGACGGCGATTACGCCGCGGCGATGATGGCGCCCGCATCGGCACTGCACGCCAACACACTCGGCGTGCTCAACCTGGGCGATGGCTCGCTTACCACATTAATCGAGGATCCTATCGAGGGCACGGGATACGCATTCTACGATGTCCGTGCCGGCGACGGCGTATTCGCGTGGGTTGAGATGAACTTTGCCAATTCATCGTGGAAGCTCTACGCTCAAAATCTGTCGGGCGCTTCGCTCTCTGGCGACGTGGTTGAGCTCGATCGAGGTGGCAAGGACTATGATCCGCCCCTGTTCACGGCGTTCGGGTCATCAGTCATCTGGTATAAAATGCCTTCGGCAGGCGGCAATAAAACGAGTAGTGATTCGTTTTGCTATCGTCGCTCGCTTGATGAATCCAAGGCCGAGGTAATTTGGAAATCGACGGGCCGCTTTGCATCGGCCCCGCGCGCGAGCGACGGCATTTTGACCATCTCGCCGCGTGTCCGCAACGACGAGGGCGTCTACTACGGCATAACGGCAATCGATCTGACCGACGGCAACAACACCAAACGTGCCCAGCTAGTCCTTCCCTCGTCAGTCTCGCCTTTCGAGGCCGTATATATGGGCGATACCTTCGTGTTTTCTATCGAGGCGGCCTATAGTGGCGTGGGCAGCCTGGGCAATATGGGCACATATATCGGTAATGAGGGAGGGCCGTACCTCTTCCTGTCCCGCGAGCCGCTCGCATGTGCGGCTGGCAAGAAGAATAAATACCTTGTTAAGGTACAGGCGTCGCATTTCCTGATCGACACCTCTGCCAAGACCTATGGCTCGCTGCTGTCGCCCGACCGCGCTTTGGAGTATGGCGATTATCCAGCTACGGCGGGAAAATCGGACTCATTCCTTACGTACGCCACGGTGCGCAACAGCCAGGGTATACCAGAGACGGTCACTGCACGTCTATTCTCTCTTTAAGCTTAGAGGGGTTAAAAAGGCGCCAACAGGGGAATAAACGCGTTGTAATTGTGAGTACCGCCCGCCGAGCTGCCGCGTCATAGCGGCATCCGGCGGGCTCAGGTGCGTTAAAATGGGCTTGTTCTTAGCTAATTGAGACAGGGGGGCCGTGTTATGGCTTCAGATGCAAAAAAGATTCTGCTGGTCGAGGATGAGAAGGCAATCCGTGACGCCGTCGCTGCCTATCTCGAGCGCGAAGGCTACTGGGTTGTGGGCGTCGGCGACGGCCAGTCCGCGATCGAGGAGTTCGAGAAGCATCAGTTCGACCTGGTCGTGCTCGACCTTATGCTCCCCAAGATTCCCGGCGAGCGCGTTTGCCGCACCATTCGCGATACCTCGGATGTCCCCATCATCATGCTGACGGCTAAGGGCGAGATCGAGGACCGTATTATCGGTCTTGAGCTCGGCGCCGACGACTATCTGATTAAGCCGTTCTCGCCGCGCGAGCTCGTCGCCCGCGTTCGCGCTCTGTTCCGCCGTGCCCATCAGGCCGACGAGCCCGCCGTCGAGGTACTCGACTTCGGCGATCTGGTCATCGATATCTCGGGCCACAAGATCTTGGTCGAGGGCAAGGAAGTCGATCTGACGGCTTCCGAGTTCAAGCTGCTCACCACGCTTGCCCGCCATCCCGGCCGTGTGTATAACCGCATGGAGCTGGTCGAGAAAGTGCTCGGGTATGACTTTGAGGGCTATGAGCGCACCATCGATAGCCACGTGAAGAATCTTCGCGCCAAGCTGGGCGATGATCCCAAGAAGCCCAAGTGGCTCTACACCGTCCATGGTGTCGGCTATCGCTTCGAGGCTCCGGCCAAGACCGATAAGTCGGACGAGAAATAGGGAAATCACATATGACACCTGCGCGCTTTGAAATCGGACAAAAGCACAAGCAGGAGAGCGAGGCGGGTTCCAAGGCTAGTTGGAACACGCCTCGTTCCGATTCACGGCCAACGATGAGCTATCCCTCGCGCATGGCACTTGCTTTTGCTCTGACATCGCTCATGACAGTATTGGTGCTGGTGGGCGTTGTCTCTGTTGTGTGGGGCACGGTCTTTTCGGATTACACACGCTCCAATATCGTCGAAATCGCAAATTCCGCTGCCGAGAAGTTGGCGACCTCATATGAGGAAAACGGCTCTTGGACCGCGGGAGAACTGCGCACGGTCGCAACGTCGAGTTTGGTTTCCGACGATCTGGGCATGCAGGTCGTCAATAAAAAGGGCGTGATCGTTTATGACGATTCCTGGCCCTCGGCAAGCGCCACCGCCGATGTACGCGAAAACCAGGCTACGACCGACGACACGAGCGGCAAGAGGGCATCGCATAGCCCGGTCTCGTCTGCTCCAACCGACTCCGATAGCGTTGCTAACGTCGAGATTGTAACGTCTTCCGGCGAGCATGTCGGACAGGTAAAGCTGTGGGCCATCGGCTCCGACGCTCTGCTCACCAAGGCGGACTCTGCGTTTAGGGAGAAGACCTTTAACGCCATGGCCCTCGCCGCGGTTGTTGCAATCTGCATTTCGGTCGTTATCGGATCGCTCGTGTCGCGCATGCTCACCAAGCCGATTCATCGCATCACCAGTACCGCAAAGCAAATCCGTGACGGCGACCTGTCGGCTCGCACGGGACTGCGCGGTGATGACGAGATCGATCAGCTGGGTGAGACCTTCGATGAGATGGCCACTTCGCTCGAGAAGGATATGAAACACGAGAAGCGCCTGACCTCAGACGTTGCACACGAGCTTCGCACGCCGCTTATGGCCATGCTCGCAACGGTCGAGGCCATGCAGGATGGCGTGTATCCCACCGACGATGAGCATTTGGAGACCGTTGCTTCCGAGACGCGTCGCCTGGCTCGTCTGGTGCAGCAGATGCTTGACCTATCGCGTATGGAAAACAGCACGGCTCCGCTCAATCTAGAACCGGTGGACATGGTTCCGTTCGTGCGATCGATTGTGAATGGCCAGGAGCGCCTGTTTGCCGACCGTGACCTGCGTTTGCGCTTTGCAGATGAGACGCAGGGCCACGATGACGTTGTCGAGGCAGATCCCGACATGATCACGCAATGTGTTATCAACCTCATGAGCAACGCCATGCGCTACACCCCCGAGGGCGGTTGGGTCGTGGTGTCGGTGCTCAGTGACCGCAGGCACGTCAGCATTGCCGTTTCTGATACCGGCATCGGTATTGCCAAGGACGATCTGTCGCGCATTTTCGGGCGGTTTTGGCGCGCCGATGCCAGCCGCGCCCGCGAAGCTGGCGGCCTGGGCGTCGGCCTCGCCGTGACCAAGCAGATTGTCGAGCGTCACCATGGCTACATATCCGTGGAGTCGGAGCTTGGAAAGGGTACGACTTTTACAATTCATCTGCCCCGCGAGCACACGGCAGACGCGGCATCTACTACAATGGAGCACTAGCTTTTCGCTATTCGGTGAAGGAGGGGCCGCGTCCCTGCCGCTCCGAGTTTGCGAAAACATGCGGGAAAGAACCCGCATTTCTGTCGTATTTAGGTAAGGAGTGACTCACGTGACAACGATGGAGCGTCGTCCGGATTCCCGTGGCAAGGTTCGTGATATTTACGATGCCGGTGAAAACCTGCTGATGGTCGCCACCGACCGCATTTCTGCGTTCGACTTCATTCTTCCCGACGAGATTCCGTTTAAGGGAGAGGTGCTCAATCGCATCTCGGCATTCTGGTTCGATAAGTTTGCCGACATCGTCCCCAACCATCTCGTTTCCATCGACCCGGCGGATTTCCCCGAGGAGTTTGCTGAGTATCGTGACTACCTCGCTGGCCGCGCCATGCTGGTTAAGAAGGCCCAGACGATTCCTATCGAGTGCATCGTCCGCGGCTATCTGACCGGTTCGGGCAAGAAGACCTACGACGAGAACGGCACCGTCTGCGGCATCCAGCTGCCTGAGGGCCTGACCGAGGCTTCCAAGCTTCCCGAGCCGTTGTTCACGCCGTCCACGAAGGCCGAGATCGGTGACCACGACGAGAACATCTCGTTCGAGCGTTGCTGCGAGATCGTGGGCGAGGACATCGCCACGCAGATTCGTGACCTTTCCCTCAAGATCTACAAGGCCGCTGCCGAGTACGCCGCGACCCGTGGCATCATCATTGCCGACACCAAGTTCGAGTTTGGTGTTATTGATGGCAAGGTCACGCTGATCGACGAGTGCCTCACGCCCGACTCCAGCCGTTTCTGGCCTGCTGCCAGCTACGAGGAGGGCAAGATCCAGCCTAGCTACGACAAGCAATTCGTCCGCAATTGGCTCAAGGCCAACTGGGATATGACGGGGGAGACCCCGCACCTGCCCGCCGAGGTCATCGATGGCACGTCCGAGCGCTATCGCGAGGCCTTCCAGATCATCACCGGCTCCCAGTTCACAAGCATGAAGGAGAACGCATAAGTGAGTACCCGTAGCGCCACGAACAAGCGCACGCAATCCCACGAAGTTACCGGGGTTGCGCGCAAGTCTGCCGCATCTGCTAAGCCCGCCCGCCAAGCAGCGAGCTCCGTTCGCATCGTGCCGGCTTCGTCTAAGGCACGCCGCAAAGAGCTCGAGAAGGGCGAGAACCTCGAGGGCCTCTCTAAAGAGGAGAAGCGCGCCCGCAAGGCCAAGCAGCGCGCCAAGGAGGACCGCATCTATACGGTGTCGAATATCCTCCTCAAGCAGGACGAGGACTACACCAAGCGCCGTCGCATCTGGTGGATTGTGCTCGCCATTGGCATGGTGCTCGTCGTGGCAATTTGGGCCTCGCTGTACTTCGCTCCCGCTGGCATGGTGTCCAGCCCTGTCCAGATGGTCGGCATCGTTTTGTCCTATGTCATCATCCTAGGTGACTTTATCTACGACTTCGCTCGTATTCGTCCCTTGCGCAACATGTACCGCGCGCAGGCCGAGGGCATGTCCGAGAACAAGCTCAACGCTCTTATTGAGCGCGCGGCTGCCGAGGAGGACCAGAAGGACTCCAAGAAGAAGTAGCGTTTGCATACATACTTATCGCTAAGATATAAGGCGCGTCGTTTTTGCGGCGCGCCTTTTTACTGTTCTATAGATAGATGGAGTGGCACATGATTCGAGCTGCCCTGACGGTCGAAGAGGCTCTGGAGGGCATGAAGGCCCTGGAGCCCAAGATTAAAAACTACGCGCGCCTGGTCGTCCGCAAGGGCGTAAACGTCAAGCCCGGCCAGGAGGTCGTCGTTCAGTCTCCGGTCGAGTGCGCGCCGTTTGCGCGCGTGGTGGTCGCGGAGGCCTATGCTGCCGCCGCCGGCCACGTGACGGTCATTTGGGCCGATGATGCCGTGACGAGGCTCACGTACGAGCATGTCGAGAAAAGCTATTTTGAGCAGACACCCGAGTGGAAGCGCATGCAGCTGGATTCCTTGGCCCAGGATGGTGCCTGCTTTGTCTTTATCGAAGGTGCGGATCCTGCGGCCCTCAAGGGCATCGATCCAGCCAAGCCGGCCGCGGCATCAAAGGCGAGGAATACGCAGTGCAAAGTTTTCCGCCGTGGACTGGATTACAACATCAATCCGTGGTGCATCGCCGGCGCTCCGGTCGTGGCTTGGGCGCACGAGGTGTTCCCAGGAGACGCCGATGAGGTTACAATCTATAAACTGTGGAATGCGATTCTGCACACCGCGCGCGCCGATGGCCAGGACCCGGAGAGCGACTGGGAACTCCATGACGCCGCATTCGAAAAGAACCTGCGTTTCCTGAACGACAATCGTTTCGACTACTTGCATTACACCGCGGCAAATGGAACCGATCTGACGATTGGCATGACGAAGGGTCACGAGTGGGCCGGCGGCAAGGGCAAGACGCCCGATGGACACCCCTTCTTCCCCAACATTCCCACCGAGGAAGTCTTCACCTCGCCCGATCGCATGCGCGCCGACGGTATCGTGTACTCGGCCATGCCGCTCATCCACCACGGCAATAAAGTCGAAGATTTTTGGATTAAGTTCGAGGGCGGCCGCGTGGTGGACTACGACGCCCGCGTGGGCAAGGCAACGCTTGCGAGCATTATTGACACCGATGAAGGTGCCGCTCATCTGGGCGAGGTCGCGCTCATTTCCAAGAACACTCCGATCCGCGAAAGCGGCGTTCTGTTCTATGACACGCTCTATGACGAGAACGCTAGCTGCCATCTCGCGCTAGGTGTCGGTTTCCCCGAATGCATCGAGGGTGGGTATGACATGTCCAAGGAGGAGCTCCTGGAGCATGGCGTTAACGTCTCGAGCACGCACGTCGATTTTATGATCGGCACGGACGACATCGATATTACGGGCATTACGCCTGATGGACGTGAAGTTGTGATTTTCCAGAACGGCCAATGGAGTTGGGAATAGTCCCAGACCGTGGTACAATGCCACCCGCGGGCCGTTAGCTCAGCTGGCAGAGCAGGGGACTTTTAATCCCAAGGTCCAGGGTTCGAACCCCTGACGGCCCACCCAAAGATTGTTGAGACGGTCAACTTCGGTTGGCCGTCTTTTTTGTCGCCCTTTCATGGGTTCGAACCCGTATCTATCTATATATAAGAACGCTTGGCGAACAAAACCCGCCTTTTACCGATGGGAAACAAATAGCTGATGCCTTTGGAGTAAAGTAGCGCTCCAGAGATGACCGATGTCTCAATACTCGTAAAACAGCTGGTCATCGCCAATATCAGAAGCCAATGCTTCAGTTTTAACCTCAGTGACGCGACTGAGGGATCTATTCATTTGTGAACAAAATATGGAGTGCGCGATTCCCGCCCACGGCGCCCCTCCGGTCTGGCAATATATCTCCTTGCCGCGCGGCCCGGTGGAACCGGGAACCAGCGCAGGCGTGCACCTTGAGAACCGGATACTGCGAGGATGGACAC
>DBFDDV010000032.1:0-9001 GCA_048302525.1 Collinsella sp.
GCTTTAAGGAGTACGCCGACCAGGTAACCTATTGGTTCACCTTTAACGAAATCTGGGCCGACGCCTCCAACACCTACATCGAGGGCACCTTCCCCGGTGGCGTCAAGGCGCATCTTGCCGAGGCCTTCCAGTGCGAGCACAACATGATGCTCGCCCACGCCAAGGCCGTGCTGGCCTTCCACAACGGCGGTTTTAAGGGCAAGATCGGCGTCATTCAGTCGTTGGAGTTCAAGTACCCGCTCAACGAAAACGACCCCGCCGACATCAAAGCCGCCAACAACGAGCACGTGCTGCAGAACCAGTTCTTGCTCGACGCCACCTTCCGCGGCGACTACGCGCCCGACACCCTCGAGTGCGCCAACCGCCTGGCGGCCATCTCGGGCGGCACCATCGAGATCCCGGACGAGGATCTGAAAATCATGCGCGAGGCAGCGCTCTACAACGACTACCTGGGCGTTAACAACTACCAGTGCCGCTTTTTGAAGGCTTACGACGGCGAGAACGACCTGCACCACAACGGTACGGGTGAGAAGGGCACCGGCCGCTGGCGCGTCAAGGGTATTGGCGAGCACGTGAACAAGCCCGGCATCCCCACCACCGACTGGGACTGGATCATCTATCCCGAGGGCCTGTTCGACCTGCTCGTCTACATCAAGCAGCGCTACCCCAACTACAAGCAGATCTTCATTACCGAAAACGGCATGGGCTACAAGGACCCCTACAAGGACGGTTTTGTGGACGACCAGCCGCGCATCGACTACATCGAGCAGCACCTGCGCTGGCTGCTCAAGGCCATGGAGGTGGGTGTCAACGTGGGCGGTTACTTCCTGTGGAGCCTGCAGGATCAGTTCTCCTGGACCAATGGCTACAACAAGCGTTATGGCTTCTTCTACGTTGACTTTGAAACCCAGAAGCGAACGCCCAAGGCAAGCGCATACTGGTACAAGCACGTAGCGCAGACCCGTCGTCTGGACTAGCGACTTGCGACAAGCGGTTGGCGGAATTGCACCGCCCACATAACCTGTCCCCATTTCTCAGCCGGGGGCGGCACGTCACACGGCGCGCCGCCCCCGGCCTTTTTGGGCGGTTCGGGGTCTGTTTGTCTCAATCTGTAACATCTAGCCGAGTTTTTGGGTCCTAGCTGTTGCAGATTGAGACGAACAGGATTGCTCTTTCCGAAGAATCTAAATCTGTAACACGTAGCCCGCTTTTGACCGTCTACCTGTTACAAATCGAGACAAACGGAGTAGGACCTAACCCCGTATGTCCCTAACAGTCGAGCGTTCGACCAGCGTGCT
This sequence comes from Collinsella sp., assembly GCA_048302525.1. GTDB lineage: Bacteria > Actinomycetota > Coriobacteriia > Coriobacteriales > Coriobacteriaceae > Collinsella. Next base: position 1,299 of record DBFDDV010000032.1, read on the forward strand.
CGGCACATGAATCGCCTCGATAGACGAGCTCTCTCCAATCGCCGCCTCAAACGCAAGCTTACCGACACCGCGCAAATCAAATCGCAGCGTCGTCAGCCGATTGTGAGGAACAAGTCCCTCGAGTGCGTCGTCGATACCAACCACGCTCACGTCGTCGGGCACGGACAGGCCCGCGTTCTCGAGCGCGGCGATAACGCCCAGCGCCATCTGGTCATTTGCCGCAAGCACGGCAGTCGGCGCCTGCGACCCGCCGGCAAGCACCTCGGCCGCAATCCGCTCGCCCATGGCGTACCCACTGTCCGCACTCCAATCGCCGCGCAGCATCGGAGCGGCATCGACATGAGCACGACCCAGCGTATCGCGCCAACCGGCCTCACGAAAACGCGAGGAAATCGAGTTTTCCGGACCCGCCACAAACCGCATATTCGAGTGACCATGTTCCAGCAGATAATTGGTCAACAGCTCGCACGAACCATACTGGTCGGAGTCGATCGTCGTGCAGCGCGGATGCGCATACATGGACAGGATGACCGTTCGCACTCCCGGCTGGGGAACAAACTCCTCAAAATCGGGAGCCATGCGGTTCATGTTGAGAATCATGCCGTCGACGGGTCGCTCGACCATGCGGCGCGAGGCATCGGCAAGTGCATAGGGCTTGTCGCCGCCCATCTCGATCATAGTGACGGCAAAATCGTGCTCGCGCGCCGCTTGCATGATACCCTCGAGCGTCGCCAGGTTACCGACACGCGTGATGTTGTACATGCACAGGCCAATAGAACGATACGACCCGCCGCGCAACGCCGCTCCAGCAAAATTGGGACGAAAGCCCAGCTCTTCCATGGCGGCCAGCACACGCTTGCGCGTCTTTTCCGTCACGTTGGGCATACCGTTGACCACGCGAGACACAGTCTGGCGGCTCACGCCAGCAAGCGCCGCAACCTCTGCCGCGCTCGCCGAACGACCATTCCTTGTCTGCTGATCCATGCCTTCCACGCTAACCTGCTTCCCAACTATTCCCCGCGCCCATGGCGCATCGTACATACATTGATAACGTGCTCATGATACCCGAGCCATATACCACAACATGAAAACTTCTGTCAATCAAAACCGCTTACCGAACAAATACAACCGTTCGCGGCTGTTTGAAGTTGTTTTGTTTCTATACAACCCAGCCGGATGTTAACGTGCTCATTGTCAAATGTTCACGTGCTCATTTTGGTTCTAATCATTTTAAGATAGTGTTTATCGGGCTTTTTCACCGCTGAACGCTAACCAGGGAGCCTCCTGAGCGCAAACGCACAATATCGAACAGCGAGACGAGAGGGTGTATGCATATGTCTTTGCTAAACCGCGTACAGCAGCTGCCGAAGGGCTTTGTTTGGGGCGCCGCAACCGCCGCGTACCAAACGGAAGGTTCCACGAAGGTGGCAGGCAAGGGTAAGACCATGTGGGACGATTACCTTGTCGCCCAGGGTCGCTTTTTGCCCGACCCGGCCAGTGATTTCTACAACCGCTACGAGGAGGATATCCGCCTTTCTGCCGAGCATGGACTCAACGCCATTCGTGTGTCCATCGCCTGGACCCGCATCTTCCCCAACGGCGACGATGCCGAACCCCTCGCCGAGGGCGTTAAGCACTACCACGAGCTGTTCGCCTGCTGCAAAAAGTATGGCGTCGAGCCCTATGTGTCCCTGCATCACTTTGACTCCCCCGCCGCCCTGTTCAACCAGGGCGACTGGCTCAACCGCAAGACCGTCGACGCCTATGTGCGCTATGCCGAGTTCTGCTTCCGCGAGTTCCGCGAGGTCAAGAATTGGTTCACCATCAACGAGCTCATCAGCCTCTCGCACTCCCAATACATCCAAGGCAACTTCCCGCCCAACCATCACTTTGATGTGACGAGCGGCATCCAGAGCCAGCACAACGAGCTCGTTGCCCACGCCCGCGCCGTCAACCTGTATAAGGATCTTGACGAGACCGAGCACCTGGGCGGACGCATTGGCATGGTCAACGTCCTGACGCCGGCATATCCTGCCACCGACTCGCCCGCCGACCAGCACGCCGCCGACCTGTACAACGCCTTCTACACCGACTTCATCATGGACGGCGCCTTCCTGGGTCACTACTCCGCGCGCACCCTCTCACTCATCAACGAGATTCTGCGTGCCAACAACGCCACACTTACGGTTGAGGACAGCGACATGGAGGAGCTCGCCAAGGCGGCGCCCCGCAACGATATGTTCGGCCTCAACTACTATCAGTCGGCGTTTATCGCCGCCTACGATGGCGAGTCAACCAACAGCTTTAACGGCACCGGAGACAAGGGCACCTCGTGCTTTAAGTTTAAGGGCGTCGGGCAGCAGGTCGATATGCCGGGTATCCCCACCACCGACTGGGATTGGCTCATCTACCCGCAAGGCCTCTACGACACGCTCAAGCACATCAGCGCCACCTATCCCAACCTCCCCGTCATCTATATCACCGAAAACGGCCTGGGCCACAAGGACCCCGAGCCCGACGCAAACGGCATCGTCGCCGATCCCGAGCGCATCGACTTTGTCGACCAGCACATGGAGAAGGTGCTCCAGGCGCGCGCCGAGGGCGTCGACGTCCAGGGCTACTTTATCTGGAGCCTGCAGGACCAGTTCTCGTGGGCCAATGGCTATAACAAGCGCTACGGCCTGTTCTACATCGACTTCGACACGCAAAAACGCTACATCAAGCAGTCGGCACTCTGGTACAAGGAGCTCGCCGACACTATGGCGGACGCGCAGTAGCGCATCGCCTCGCTTTCCCCCGAGAAGGGAGCGGCCCTATGCGATACAAACCCAGCCGCCCCCCTCTCTCCCCCTGGGACCGGCCCCGCCTGCACCCGGGCTTTTAGCAAGCGGGAGACCATATAGGTTTTCAACGTCCATGCCATTAAGATTTCATGCAAAGAGGAGCGTGAACTATGGAATCGATCGTTAAGTTCTTGGAGAAAGGTCAGCCGTACTTCGACAAGGTCTCTAAGAACATCTACCTTCAGGCCATTAAAGACGGCTTTTTGGCAGCAATGCCCATCATCCTGTCTTCTTCTGTCTTCCTGCTTATTTCGACCCTGCCGGGCGTTGTCGCCACGGTCGGCGGCTTTACGCTGCCCGACTGGTGGAACGTCGACGTCGTGAACTTCTGCAACAAGGTTTACAACTTCACGATGGGCGTCGTGGGCATCATGGTCGCCGGCACCACCGCAAGCGCGCTGACCGGCTCCAAGAACCGCCGCATGCCTGCCGGCAAGGCCATCAACGCCACGAGCACCATGGTCGCCGCCATGTGCGCTATGCTCATCTTGGCCGTTACCCAGACGAGTGCCAAGATCGACGGCGCCGATGTCTCGGTGTTCTTTACCGACAACATGGGCACCAAGGGCCTGCTGAGCTCCTTTGTCGCCGCATTTGCCACGGTCAACATCTATGCCTTCTGCATTAAGCGAGACATCACCATCAAGCTGCCCAAAGAAGTCCCCGGCGCCATCGCCCAGAACTTCCGCGACATCTTCGCCTTCAGCTTCTCCATCCTGTTTGTCGCCGTCATCGACGTTATCTGCCGCACCTGCTTGGCCGTCCCGTTTGCCAACGTCATCTCCACGCTGGTGAGCCCGCTGTTCGCCGCTGCCGATTCCTACGCCGGCCTCGCCCTCATCTGGTTCATGATCCCTCTGTTCTGGTTCATGGGCATCCACGGCCCCTCGGTCGTTAAGCCTGCCCTCAACGCCGCGCTGTTTGGCAACATCACTACCAACCTCGCCACGCTGCAGGCCGGCGGTCACCCCGCCCTCGCCCTGACCGAAAACTTCGGTAACTACATCGGCGAACTCGGCGGCACCGGCGCCACGTTCATTGTCCCGATTATCTTCCTGCTCTTTATGCGCTCCAAGCAGCTCAAGGCCGTCGGCAAAGCCTCTGTCGTGCCCGTGATGTTCGCTGTCAACGAGCCGCTGCTGTTCGCCGCGCCCATCATCCTCAACCCGTACTTCCTGATCCCGTTCCTGTTTGCCCCCGTGGCCAACGTCCTCATTGGTAAGTTCTTCATCGACTTTTTGGGCATGAACGGCTTTATCTATGCCATGCCGTGGGCACTCCCCGGACCGATCGGCACCTTCATCGACACCAACTTCCAGCCGATCTCTCTGGTCCTGGTTGTCGTCCTGCTGGTCGTTGACTTCTTGATCTACTACCCGTTCTGCAAGGCCTACGACAACGTCCTGTGCAAGCAGGAGGCCGAGACCCTGGCCGAAGAAGAGGCCGAGGAGACCAAGGCCGTCAAGACCGCTGCCGCCCCCGCCGTTGAGGCTCCTGTTGTCGAGACCGCTTCTGCCACTGAGGCCTCCGCAGCTCCGTCCGCCCTTAAGGGCAAGGATCTGAGGGTTCTGGTTCTGTGCGCTGGCGCCGGCACCTCTGCACTGCTCGCCAACGCGCTTAAGGAAGGCGCCGACGAGCTGGGCATCGACATTACCGCCAACGCCGGTGCCTACGGCAGCCACTACGCCATCATGGACCAGTACAACGTCATCGTCCTGGCTCCGCAGGTTCGCACCTATTACAACGAGATGAAGGCCGACACCGACCGCCTGGGCATCACGCTGCTGTCGCCCAAGGGCAAACAGTACATCGACCTCACTAAGGATCCCAAGGGTGCCGTCGCCTGGATCGAGGAAAACCTCGAGGCATAAGACGCTGACACCACCTGCCGCTTGCAGACAATAAATGGCCCGTGCATCGATGTGTGATGCGCGGGCCATTTTGTTTAGACCGCACCCGTCCTCCTGTTCATCTCAATCTGTAACATCTAGCCGAGTTTTTGGATCCTAGCTGTTACAGATCGAGACAAACAGAACGCCCGAGCAGAAATATCTCAATCTGTAATATTTAGCTGAGTTTTTCGGTCCTAACTGTTACAGATTGAGACGAACGGGCCGAAAAACCCTACGCCCGCAGGTCCTTTACGCTGGAACGCTCGACCAGCACGCCCGAGACGAGCGTACGGCTTCTGGAGCTCGGAGCTTCCAGACCCGCGACGACCTCGTTGAGCGCACGGACGCCCAGCTCGCGGTGGCGAAACTTCACCGACGTCAGAATCGAGTTGGGAATCGTCTTGTAGAGCTCATCGTCGAAGCCGATCACGGACACATCATTGGGCACACTGAGCCCTTTGTCACGTAGAGCCATCATCACGCCGTTTGCCATGCAGTCGTTAGCAGCAAGGACCGCCGTGCAATCGGGTTTATCGGCAAGCACAAGGCCCGCGGCATAGCCACTATCCGCATTCCAATCGCCTTGCAGAGGCTCGGGCGGCTCAATGCCACGCGCCTCGAGTGCCGCACGCCAACCTTTCATACGGCACTGACTCGACAGCGCCTCTTTCTTACCAGAGACGAAGTACACGTTCTTGTGCCCGCGATTCAAGAAGTACTCGCACGCCATACGCGAACCGCCCTCTTGGTCGTCACTGACGGTAGAGCAGGTAGGATGTTCCATTGGTGTGATAATTACCGTCTTGAGGTCTTTCGGCGCCTCAAAAGTATCAAAGTCATCGACCATTTGACGCAGGTTGAAAATCATGCCATCAACAGGCAGCTGCGACATCCTGCGCGCCGCATCGGCAAGGGTCATCTTCTCCCCTGAGCACTTCTTAATCATCGTGAGCGCAAAGCCGCGTTCTTCGGCGGCATCGGCGATACCGTCAATCATGTCCACGGCACCACCTGACAAGTGAAACAGCACCACGCCGATGCACCCGTAACGGCCCAACTTGAGCGAACGCGCGGCAAAGTTCGCCCGGAACCCAAGCGCCTCCATGGCCGCATGGACCCTATCGCGTGTCGACTCTCGCACGCTATCGGGCTCGTTGATCACACGCGAAACCGTCTTGAGAGAAACACCCGCAGCAATCGCCACATCGTTCATTGAGACATTTTTCTTGTCCATCGTTGCCACTACTTCTCCAGTCGGTTTTGCATCGCTTGTTTTTTGTGTTCTAGCATACACTACCTGCCTGACTGATAAATCAGCCGTTTATCGGACGATATCGACCGTTCACCTGTAAATCCTTGTTGCTCTTCGAAAAATGTCTTACGTTGTCATTAACGAAATGACAACGTTGTCATTTCGCAATGCCTTCCTTGAGCAGGAAGGTTTCCGGGCAGTCCTGACCATCCATCGACGACCAGTTCCATCCACATGCATCGCGCATCAAGTAGCAAAGGAGCTCTATGGACGCCATCGTAAAGATGCTCGAGAAGCATCAACCGTTCTTCGAGAAGATCTCGAGGAACATCTACCTCCAGGCCATCAAAGACGGATTCCTTGGGTGCATGCCCATCGTCCTTACCTCTTCGATCTTTCTGTTGATCGCCACCCTTCCTGGCGTAGTTGGCATCACGCTGCCCCAGCCGCTCATCGACTGGTGCAACAAGCTGTACAACTTCACCATGGGCGTCATGGGCATCATGGTTGCCGGCACCACTGCCAAGAACTTCACGGCGTCCATGAACCGTCGCATGCCCGCCGGCAAGGTGCTCAACGACGGCTCCACCATGGTGGCCGCCCAGTGCAGCATGCTGCTGCTCGCTGTTACGCAGTTCACCACCAAGTTCAACGGCTCCGAACTTTCGGTCTTCGATTGCACCAGCATGGGCACGCGCGGTCTGTTCTCCGCCTATATCGCAGCGTTCATTACCGTGTGGGTCTATAAATTCTGCGTCTCGCGCGATCTGACCATTAAGCTGCCCAAGGAGGTCCCGGGCGCCATCGCTCAGAACTTCCGCGACATCATCCCCTTCGGTGGCGCTGTCATCATCTGCGGCATCATCGATGTCGTCGTGCGCAACCTCATGGGCGTTCCGTTCTCCGAGCTGCTCATCAAACTGCTCTCCCCGCTCTTTACCGCTGCAGAGACCTACCCCGGCCTCATCCTTATCCAGGCAGCCACCGCGTTCTTCTGGTTCATCGGCGTCCACGGTCCTTCGATCGTCCAGCCGGGCATCGACCCCATCCGTCTTGCCAACCAGGCCGAGAACCTGCAGGTTCTCCTGGCCGGTGGTCACCCCGCCCATTCCCTCACCTTTAACATGTCGCTCGTGGGTGAGTTCGGCGGCACCGGCGCCACGTTCATCGTGCCGCTTCTGCTGATTCTCTTTATGAAGTCCAAGCAGCTCAAAGCCGTCGGTAAGGCCTCGATTGTTCCTGTTGCCTTTGCTGTCAACGAGCCGCTGCTCTTTGGCGCGCCGATGATCCTTAACCCCTACATGCTCATCCCCTTTGTTGCCGCCGGCTGCGTCAACGTAAGCGTTGCCAAGTTCTTTATCGACAACGTGGGCATGAACGGCTTCTCCTTCGTGGTGCCTTGGGCTACCCCTGCCCCCATCGGCATCTTCATCACCACAAACTTCCAGCTTATCGCCCTGGTATTTGTCGCAATCATCATCTTGCTGGACGCCATCATCTACCTGCCGTTCTTGAAGGCGTACGATAAGCTGCTCTGCGACCAGGAGGCCGAGCGCGCCGCCGAGCTGGGTCTCGAGTCCGATGGTGCTGCCACCATCGCCGCCAGCACCTCTGCGCCCGCTGTCGAGCCGACCGCCGCTGCCGCCGACAGCAAGCCTGTCGCCGATCAGCCCGAGCCCGCCGCCGACGCATCCGCTAAGAAGGATGTCGACGGTC
>DBFDDV010000033.1:0-20780 GCA_048302525.1 Collinsella sp.
CGCGTCGAGGGCGCAGACGGTGGTCGACCTCAGGTGGACGTCCATCCCGAACGCGGTAGAATACTTTGGCATGGGAGCCTCCCAACCTCGTTGCGGCGCGGCTGCGCCTATGGCACTTCGACATCATTGTCGCAGCCCCGACCCGCGGCCACGAGCGGGGGCCCTATCTTTTTAGTGCCCTCGGATTGGGTCATAGTGTCTGAGACTTGAGCGATGTGCTCCGCACAAATAATGTTGCCGAAGCATACGGAATATCAGAAGAGAGATTGCAGGGCGTAAGTCAGCGTATGAAGAGCTGCCCGTCGTTTTGATAATGACATAATTAAGTGACAAACTAAAGCGATCGGAGCGACCATGATTCTTGACAGCCTGCGTAACAGCGCGTCTTTTAATGAAACCGACCGAGCCATTGCTACCTATCTGCTCAATCATACCGGCGACCTTAAGACCCTCACTATGGCAAAGCTCGCACAGGAGACTTACACTTCGAACGCGACTATCATCCGCTTTTGTAAGAAATTGGGCCTAAGCGGCTATCGAGAGTTGATCATGCAGCTCATCCAGGAGATAAGCGGAGACTATCTTCTGGCTGCCACTGTCGATCACAATCGTCCTTTTGGCAGTACCGATTCAATTGAGGCCATCGAGGGCAACCTTGCAAATCTCTTGAAGGGCGTCATAGATCAAACGAAAATTGAGCTCGATAGCGCCAAATTGAGCATAATCGCCAAGGCAGTTCTTAGCGCCCCGCGAATTTACATCTTTGCTAAAGGGGAAAGCTATCTGGCGGGATGTATCTTTCGCAACAATCTTCTCAAGCTCGATCGTCATGTCACCATGGCAGACGACGGGGGCCTGCAGACACTGCACGTTAAGAACGGTAGGCCCGGAGACCTGTTTTTATTCCTAAGCTACAGCGGCATTCACTATGATTATTCCAAATACGCCGCCGCTCTTTCCGAGCGCGGAATCAAGCCGTGTTTAATCACGGCGTTTTCTGATTCGGCGCTCGCCAGGCAATGCGATACTGTCCTGCTCATTCCAAAATCAGAGCGCGTGATTGGAAAGGTTGCCAATTACTCTTCCATGATCTCGCTCACGTATACGCTTCAGGTTATTTATTCGCTTATATTCAATCAGGATTATCAAGAGAACTATCGTGTAAAACACGAGGCCGATTCGTTCATCTTTACGAGTTTTGCGGAGATTTAGTCATACAAAAGGTGACCCCAAAGCATTTTTGCCTTGAGGCCACCTTTTGTGCTCTTGCTATTTGGATGGTTTCTCTACTTCAGTTCAGGCCAATAGCCCTTGTTCGCCTCAATCATGTCGTCCAAGACTTCCTTAGCCACGCGCGCTGAGGGGATCGTGCGATTGAGGGTGAAGGCCTCGAGTGCCTTCTGGTAGGAGCCTTCGATAACGGCTTCGACCACAAGGCCTTCGCAGGCATCCTGCTGTTCGATAAGGCCCTTGTAGAAGCGGGGGATCTTCCCGACGCGGACCGGTTCGGCTCCTCGATCGGTGATGTACGCCGGAATCTCGACGGTCGCGTCGTCCGAGAGATTCTCGATTGCGCCATTATTGGGCACAATTACCAGCTGGCGATGTCGCAGGTCATGCGCTAGAGACTTGACGACATCGACAATGAATCTGCCGTGGACGCCTACATAGAATTGCGTGAGATCGACCTTTTCACCGCGCTTAAGCGCCGCAGAAGCATCAAAGATCCGCTTTTCGCGGCCGTTTACGACCTGCATGCCACGCGTGTTATTGATGTCCATGTATTCCACGCAGGCATCGGGCAACAGGTAGTACTGGTAATAGGTGTTGGGGAGGTAATCCTGGAATAGCGTGGAAATCGTCGCCGCATTCTTGAAGGTATGGGCCCAATCGGGGTCCTTTACCAAGGCGTCATTGAGGCTTGCCTCGGAAATGTAGCCGAATTTACGCACATGCTCTTTGAGCTTGTCTGTAACGTCGACGCCCTTGCAACGCACGTTGGTAAACCACCCAAAGTGGTTGAGGCCGAAGTAGTCGACTTCAATGTCGCTGAGTTCGCAGCCCAAAATCTCCGCCATGCGGGCTTCAATCTCTACTGGCATATCGCAGATGTCGAGAATGCGAGCGTTTGGACGTAGCTTGTGCATCGCCTTGGCTACGATGGCAGCGGGGTTGGAGTAGTTGACGATCCAGTAGTCCTTGCAGGCGTACTCCTCGCAGAAATCGACAAGCTCGCACATGGGGAAGATGGTCCTCATGCCATAGGCCATGCCACCTGCTCCGCAGGTCTCCTGGCCGACTACGCCATGGCGCAGGCTGATCTGCTCATCTTGGATACGCATCTTGAGCCCGCCCACGCGCATCTGCGCCATAACAAAGTTCGCATCTGTAAATGCTTCTTTGGGGTCGACAGTTACATGCAGGGGAATCTCGGGAGCAAGGTCATCGATAACTGCCTTAACCACCACAGCGACCGTGTCCTGGCGTTCCTTGTCGATGTCATAGAGCCAAAGCTCACGAATCCCCAGTTCGTCCTTTTGATCAATCAGGTCTTTGACGATACCGGCGGTATAGGTGCTGCCGCCGCCGCAGATTACAATCTTGTATCCGTTCATGTTGTTCATGCCTTTCAAATCAAATCGAGCCGCAGACAATCCTGGTCGCTATCTGTATGAAGTAAGTAACGATGTTGATAACGGCCGCCATGCCCGCAACGCTGCCCGCATCCGCGTGCTTTCCTGAATGCCGGGTCCAAACCGCAGCGAGTAGACCAAGGAGTGGCCAGATAAAACCGCATACGAATGCAGCCATCAGAGCGAGAAGACCCCTTGTCGACTTTTCTTTGTACATGTTGAGCAAGCGTTCGAACATGCCTCGGATTGAATGTAACGTTTTGGTCAACATGAGGTCTCCTTGCTTGTCGTCTGTCGATCAGGCGACTGTTAATCTTCCAGATTAAGGATGGGACGAAGCAGGTCGTAGACGGAGTGCACGTTGGTTCCCACGATAATTTGGACATTAGTGCCGTTCTTAAATAAGCCCTTGTCAATAGCCTTCTTGATGATCTCTTCGTTGACCTTGTTGGGATCCTTGACCTCGACACGGAGGCGAGTCATACAGCAGCCCATGGTGTTGATATTGTCCTTACCGCCAAGGCCGTCGATGATGTTTTGCACCATCTCCTGCTGTTTTGCGTCGACTTCCGGCGTTCCGGAAGACTCGAGAGCGTTGGCATCGCCAGAGACCTCGGCAGACCACTCTGCAGAACGACCGGGCGTCATGAGGTTGAGTTTCTTGATCACCATCGCCAGCACGACGAACGAAACGGCGGCAAACACGATGCCCAAGACGATGTAAATCGGGAACTTGGTGACGCCCATTGGCAAAGGCAGGCTGAGCGTGAGCAGCTCGATGCCACCGTACATGTTAAGCAAGCGGACTCCCAGGACAAACAGGAGCATCTCGCCCAGTCCGTAGAACAGGCTGTAGGCAACCCAGAGAATCGGAGACGCGAACAGGATCATGAAGTCGAGCGGCTCAGTGATGCCGGAGAGCATGGCGGTGATGTAAATTGGCACCAGCATGGCTGCGACGGCTTTTCGATTCTCCGGACGGGAAGTTGCAATCATTGCGAGCACGGTGCCAAGGGTTACGAATTCCTTGCCAAAGCCGAACATGGCAAAGCGGACAGAGGGGTCGACTGTGGTGAGGGATCCGTCGGCGATATGGGGAAGCTCGGCATAGAAGATGTTTGCTGCGCCGGAAACGCTCTGGCCGGCGACGACCGCCGTGCCGCCAATCGCGGAGTAGTCAAACGGCATCCACATAAAGTGGTGCATGCCGAGAGGTACGAGGACGCGGTTCAGGAAGCCGTAAATGAAAACGCCCAGACCGCCCGAGGCTGCGATGAATGAAGACGCGTTGCTGATGGCGTTGGCGATAGGGGGCCACACGACAGTCGCTCCGATGCCAAAGACAATGCTCAGCGGGATCATCGCCAGAAGTGCCAGGCGGGGTCCGCCGTAAATCCGGATATAGTCCGATACCTTTACATCGATCAGTTTGTTATAGAGCCAACCGCAGAAACATCCGATGAGTACGCCGCCGAAGACGTTGACATCGGTAACTTGAAGACCCAGTACCGTTGCCTGGCCAGTGCCATACAGACCCATCGCGCCGGCTTTTGCCAGCTGATCGGTGAGCGTCAGGTAGGCGTTGTTGACATACAGGAACATGAGGTAACTAATAAGTCCAAACACTGCCGCGTTGGATTTTTGCTTCTTTGCGAAGCCTGCCGTTAGGCCGACTGCGAAAATCACCGGCAGGTTGCCGATCACCGCGGAGTTGGTTGCCGCGGAGAGCAGCGTGCCCAGATCCGCGACAACTCCGCTGCCGAGCGAGCATACCGTGGCGATGGCCAAAATGATGCCCGTTACCGAAAGGTACAAAATAGGGTCGACGATAACGCGGCCAAAGTTCTGGAAGGCCGTTTTGACTTTATCCATCTCTTCCCCTCTCCTAACTAATCTCGGGGGTTTGCCCCTTAGGCAGAGGAGGCACCCGCATGCTTGCCGGCGTTGGATGTTGATGTCCGCCTCTGTTTACTGGATTCATGATAGTTGGGATGTCTGCAATTGGGGCGGGCTGGAACAAACGGTGCTTAAAACGAGCTTGACTAGTCTTTTTCGTTGTTACCGTATTTCCATTTCGGTTAACGGTATTCATTTTTAGGCAAATGGCTTTGGGTGCGAGCGGCTAGCCGTGTCTTGATTTGCCAGGTCTGTCTCTATTCGCATTAGGCTTGCGTGAAGTTTGGATATTGAGGGGACGTTCCGAATCTTGCCGTCCGGGCATCCTGGAGGAAAGGAGGAGGAGCCGGATAAGGGCGCACTACGTGCGCCCGGGATTTTGCGGCGCAACTCGGCGTGCCGAGTTCGTTTCCACTGGTAGCGTGGTCAGATAAACCGGAAGGCCGTCAAGGCCCGGCGTCATACGCGCCCCGCGTGCCGTAGCTGCTTGCGCCCGCTGCGCATGTTGTCGTTGAGCTAGGACTCGATCAGGGGCCTGTACGGGTCGAGCTTTGAGCCCTGCGCCCGCCTCGCGGGCGGCTCGGGGCTGAAGTCGTCCATGTTGCGGTACTTGTAGACGGTGTCCCGGCTCACGCCGGTCTTGCGCTCGACCTCGGCGACGCTGTCCCCCTGCCGCCACAGCAGGCGTATAGAATTCTTGTCGGTCATGCCGATCATTTCCTCTCCGGGCCTCCTTTGGTAGATACGAAGCACCACCAAGATGGCCCTGCGATCTGGTCAGCATGCCCCTTGCGGGAAGTTTCGACTTTATGCTGCCGTTTTTGTCGATTTAGATGTTACGGAAAACACTCGGCATCGAGGTAGGCCCCGAGCCTCTGGCCCTCGGGCCGCGAGGCGTCGATGGCGCGCAGCATCTCGGCGCGGTCGTGGGCCCGCTGCTCATCCTCGGGGCGGACATCCCGTATCCCGGTGGGCTCCCAGCCGGGGTCGTACTCCGCCCGCAGGCGCTCGGCGATGCGCCACCCCTCGATGACGTAGATCCCGTTGTCGCCCGGGTCCATGCGCGCGTCGCCCTCGTAGCGCGAGATGCCCACGCTGAGGCCGTCGGCACCCATGAAGTTCGCCACCGCCTGGCAGACGCGCGCCCAGCCGTGGGGGTCGTTGTCCGGGGAGCGGAACCCCCGCAGCTCGCAGTACTCGAGGAACGCCCCGACGGTGAACTGCATCCCATTTCTTGGACTTTGAAATTAAGGTTCGAGAAAAGGGAGGCATCGGAAATGTCCCGCAGGAAGAAGGCAAGATACGGTCGCGAGATGAGGGCACGCGCCGCCGACCTGTTCGAGGCTGGCCTCGGCTTCGAACTCGCGGCCAAGAAGCTCGACGTTCCCGCCCCGGCGGTGAGAAAATGGCTCTACGCGTACCGGGCAACCGGGAGGAAGGGGCTGATCGGGATGGGCGAGAGCCGCAGGACCTACGACATGGAGACCAAGCTCGCCGTCGCGAGGGCCGTCGTGGACGAGGGGATGCCGCGGTCGGAGGCGATGGCCCGCTTCGGCATCGCCTCCGCTACATCGCTCGACCGCTGGTGCAGGCTGTACCGCGAGGGCGGGCCGGAGGCGCTCGAGCCGGGAGCCCCTGTCCCATGCGCTGCGGTCCCTGCGCCCCTCCGGCTCCACGATGACCTCGCTCGCCTTCATGTCCCGCTCCCTTCCGGCCTTCCGGCCCGTAGAATCTCTGCCTGCGGGCAAAGCGGAAGGCGCTTGCCCTGCGGCGCCTTGCGCTTTGCTCCCTGAAGCGCCGCGCCGAGGCGAAGGGGGTCAGGGGTTGTTCGCGGCAACCCCCACCAATCGGAGCGGAGCGCAGATTTGCGCGGGGTTCCGCGAGCGCCCTTGACGCCGCGCAGCTGAGGCGCAACACGTGGGAATGGGACGGATGGGAAGTTAAGGAAAGTTAGAGGCGACTTGAAGAGATGCGTATCCGCAGCTCGAAACCCCGCCCATCAAAAAAAGAGGGGCAATTCTCCTCTTTTGGAAAGTTACGGAAAGTTAGGCTGCCCCTTAGGCCCAGTATGGGACGTAGCGCATATGGCGCGGCGCCGTGTTGGGGTCGACGGGCTTGACTAAGCCTGCGGCAACGGTGTCTCGAATCAAGACGCCACCCGAAGGCCACCGCCGTATCTCGGGCATGGGCTGCCACGAAGTTGGGTCTTAGGACGGCGTGGCTGGTTTACTACGACGTTGCTACGACATTTACTGCGACATGGGATGTCGTAGTATTTTCCACTCCCCACTTTTATCGGAGCCCGCTGGAGGTGGGATCCTTGCGACGTGCAGATGGGCGCGGTAATGAGGTGGATCGCTCCGGTGGAGAATCGCAACCGGTCAGGTTTATACTGATAAGGAGCTGTTTTTATATGCGAAAGGTGAGATTTATGGAAAAGAAGACGGTATTCGTTGCGTTTGCAATCGAGGACGAACGTCAACGCGATTTTCTGAAGGGTCAGTCGCTCAACACGAAGTCGCCCTTCGAGTATATCGATATGTCGGTCAAGGAGCCGTACGCAACCGCCTGGAAGGAGAAGGTCCGCACTCGCATCAAGCGCTCCGACGGCGTGATTGCGCTCGTAAGCAAGAACTCGTTGAGCTCAAGTGGGGAAAAGTGGGAAATCGGCTGCGCGCGCGAGGAGGGGAAGAAGGTGCTGGGAATCTGGGCGTATAGCGATGACCGAACTGATCTTCCCGGTGTACGCACGGTTTCATGGACCTGGAGCCATATCGAAGATTTCATCGACAGTCTGTAGGAGCTGGGCGATGGACAGAATGGCCCTAGTAGTTGGAGTTAACTACTATTCTGACAAGCGCATACCAAATCTTTCGGGTTGCGTGAACGATGCCGAGGAGGTCGCGCGCCTCCTCAAGCGCAACGGGGATTCCTCTCGGAGCAGAAACTTTGACTGCAAGGAGCTGTATGCAACCGGCCCAGACCATGTCGTGAATCGCGCTGCAATCAAAGATGAGGCGCGCAGGCTGTTTCAGTCAAAAGCCGAAATAGCGCTCTTCTACTTTTCTGGACACGGGTATATCGAGTCAACCGGCGGGTTTATCAATGGGTCTGATTCCACTCGGGGAGACGAGGGGCTCTCTCTGAGGGAACTCGTTGATCTGGCGAACGGCTCGAGCGCGCGCCACAGAATCGTTATCCTTGACAGCTGCTATTCGGGGGCGGCAGGGTCGGTCCCGGGCATGGAGAACCATGCCGCAATCTCGGAGGGCGTCACCATACTCACCGCCTCGCGAAGCGATCAGCCCTCGCTTGAGCGTAAGGGGCATGGCGTTTTTACAAGTCTCCTCATAAACGCCCTAGAGGGTGCTGCGGCGAACCTGACGGGCAGCATCACGCCGGGCAGCGTCTATGCGCACATCGATCAATCGCTTGGCATGTGGGACCAAAGACCCGTTTTCAAAACGAACACGGACAGCTTCGTGTCGCTGCGCGAAGTCGATCCCGCAATCTCACTCGATGATTTGCGGAAGCTGAAAAAGCTCTTCCCAACAGAGGACTATGAATACAGGCTGGATCCGTCGTATGAGCCAAGGGACGAGGGAAGAACAGACGCTATGCCTCCAGCAGAGCCCAGGAACAACCTGGTGTTCTCTCTGCTCCAGAAATACAACCGGCATGGTCTTCTGGTTCCAGTTGGCGCCGACCATATGTGGAACGCGGCGATGGAGAGCAAGTCCTGCCGGTTGACGCTCCTCGGCAAGCATTATCGAAGGCTTGCGGACCAGGGCCTGCTTTGACATGTTGACTAACGAGGCTTTCAGCGATCATGCTCAAACTTTAGGGCTTGTGGCTAGAGGTCGGATAACGCTCAAGCCGTTTGATGCTCATCGAGGAGCTTTAGATTCTCGATGAGCATCTTCGTCAGCTCCTCGTCTTGGATGAGGTCTATGCCGAAGCATTTCTTTCCCGCGTCCTTGAGGGATGCACCGATGTGATATGCGGTCGCACTGTCGAGGATAAGGAAGCGGTCGTGGAACGTTCTGGTGCGGCGGACGGTGAGCTGCGGGTACTGTGCGTTGAACACGTCGACGTCGCCTTGCGTGAGCCGGTTGCCGGACGTGTAGACGGTCACCGCGACGCCCTTGCGCTTCTTTGCGAGGACGTTCAGGGTGTGGACATCTACGTAGCCATCCACGAGGGAGATTTCGCGCTCGGCGCGGCCCACGAGATCTGTCAGCAGGCTGAAGGCGTCGAACATCTGCCCGGCGAAGAAGATCCGCTGGGGTTTCTCTACCTCGCCTTCGAGCAGGCGGAACACCTGGTTGAAACGCTCGTCGGTCGATTGCTGAAACGCCGCCTGACTCAACTCGACACCGCGCAGCCGCTCAAACAGGGTGGCATTTTCGGCGAGGAAGTGGCGCATGGCGACAAACGCCCTCATGATACTGATACTGGTCTGCACCGCCACTTCGCTGCGTAGCACGCCGGACAGCATGGCTATGCCCTGCTCGGTATAGGCATAGGGGAGGTAACGCCGCCCGCCGCGGCCCTCCATGGTCTTTGAGGTTCCAATTTGGCACCTCAAAGACTCGTCCTCCTCCTTGGTCAGTTGAAAACGGAAGTCCTCGGGGAATCTGTCGGCGTTGCGTGCGGCGGCGCGGTTGAGATTCTTTGTCTCTACCTCGTATAACCGAGCGAGATCGGTGTCGAGCATGATTTGCTGCCCACGGACGGTATGGATTAGGGTCTCTATGTTTGCGGAATCGACCAGGGCTATCGGCGCGCTCGTTTCGACCGATTCGTTCTCGGCATCAAAATCGCTCATGGTTCCTCGATTCAAAGATGGGGACGCTCCTGCGTCGAAAGCATTTTATCATCCTGAGCTTTGTCGCCTGCCGGTCCAGCGGCGATGACCTCTGACGTTAGGGAGGGAGTGTGCTTCGTCGTGGCGACGTCGGCCCCAAGCCTTCCTCGCCATGACGGTGATCCGGCTCCCGTCGATGGTGATGGGCGCGCCCGCCCCGCGCTGGATCTCCAGGAGATCGGCGGCCGAGGACGCCGTGATCCGCCACTCCTCGACCCAGGCGGCGCGGCCGTCGCGCACGACCTCGCGCTCGACGAGCTTCGCGCCGGGACAGGGGCAGAGGTCCGGGTTCGGCCCGACGACGGTGAGCCTCACCGGCTCCCCGGCCGCCTGATTGGCGCGCGCCTCCTCGCCCGGGGCCTCCTGCCCGCCGCCTCCGGTTCGCAGCAGCCTCCCCATGAGATCGGCGGCTTCGCGGTCGTTCCCTCCCATCATGTGCGCGTACACGTCCATCGTCATGCTCGACACTTCGTGGCCGAGTCTCCCCTGCGCGCTCCTCGGGTCGATGCCGTTGCCGATCAGGAAGGTGGCCTGCGTGTGCCTCAGCTCGTGGAAGTCGTAGCCGACGTAGCGCCTCCGCTTGCGGCCGCCCTCCTCGGCCTCCTCCATCCTGCCGAGGCCGTGCTCGATCAAGTAGCCCCTCTGCCACGTCGAGAAGTTGTCGGGGTCGTGGAAGCCGAAGTCGCCGTCCGAGCACATCGGGGTGTTCGGGGTCTGGGAGAGGCCCTGAACCTGCATCCGCCTCACCTGCACGGCCTTCCAGGTGCGCAGGTACCGCGCCGTCCCGTCGTCGATCGCGATCCAGCGCGACCGGCGGTTCTTGGTCTCGCGCAGCGCCTTGTTCTCGGTGTACTGGTACTTGATGAACACCCGCATGTTGTCGAAGTCCACGTAGCGCCACGTGAGGCCGAGCGCCTCGCCACGCCTCACGCTGGTCGCGAGCGCGAGCCAGATGGCGACGCGCCTGTCGTCGAGCTCGTCGCCGTGGAGCGCCTGACAGAGCGAGATCGCCTCCTCGAGCGTGAGCGGGGTCCTCTCAGCCGAGCGCGGGCGCGAGACCTCGACGTCGCGGCAGGGGTTGTGCTCGGTCAGGTGCTCCTTCACGGCGAGGTCCATCACCTGAACATGACGGCGTTGAGCTTGTGGACGCCGCGCTGCGACATGCCGTGCTCCTCGCGCGGGTCCGCGTAGACCATGTTGAGCAGCGACAGGTCGCTC
This sequence comes from Collinsella sp., assembly GCA_048302525.1. GTDB lineage: Bacteria > Actinomycetota > Coriobacteriia > Coriobacteriales > Coriobacteriaceae > Collinsella. The sequence continues at coordinate 10,615 of DBFDDV010000033.1, forward strand.
ACGAGCACTCCCGCGAACCACCGCTCCGCCTTCTTGAGCTCGCACTCGTCGGTCTTGTGCGTGAGCGGCGAGAGGTTCTTGAGGAGCTTGCGCTGCTCGTGCCACCTCCACCCGAGCTCGGGCGCCGTCACCTTGTCGGGGTTGGCGAACCCACTCTCCAGCTCGCGGCGGTACTCCTCGAGCGCCCGCCTCACGTCCGACTTGGTGCCGTGCACCGTCCTCTTCGGGGAGCGGATGTACTTCCTCGTGGCGGGGTCCTTACCCAGATGGTGCCTGATCCTGTGGACCTTGCCCCGCTCGATCTCCTCGATCTCGCCGCAGCCCGTGACCTTCGGCATGGCCTCCCTTTTCCCTCACGTATCCCGCGCGGCCCGTGGTGTGGAAGAGGGGCCGCGCGGCCCGGTGTCGAGGGGGCTGCTCGGAGCCCCCTTCTAGCGCGAATTGTATCAGGGGGGGGGGATTTGTTAGACGGGGCGAACGGAAATGGGGGAAATCGGGGGGAATCGGCAGGGCTACGCGGTTTCGCGTGGTTGTGCGAGATTTATCGAGATTGACTAAAAGCCGCAGGTCAGAGCCACAAAAGAAACACAAGCGTTATAATCTGAATAATATGCTTTACTCATCGGGAAAGGGCTCATAACCCGGAGGTCGTAGGTTCAAATCCTGCCCCCGCGACCAAGAACTTGCAGCTCGTCGGCCTAGCCGGCGAGCTTTTTTGTTATTTCGGGACCGTGTTTTCGGTCCAATTCTCGGTCTCTCAAACAAAATCTCGATCTGTAACATCTAGACCCGATTTGGGCGGCTAGGTGTTACAGACCGAGATATACCGGTGGGTTGGGTCGTGTTTGTCTAAATCTGTAACACGAGGGACGGATTTTGCCGAGTTGTTGTTATAGATTGAGATTTTCTAGCAGGCGGGTCCCGTTTGTCTCGATCTGTAACGGGTAGGGGCCAAAAGTGGGCCTAGATGTTACAGATCTAGATTGTCGAGGATGGGTCGAGAGGAATGTCTCGATCTGTAACAGTAAGACCCAGTTTTGCCGCGTAACTGTTACAGATTGAGACAAACCGACGGGCCGCCCCGTCCCATCCACCTGCTGCCACCTGATATTCGCCGATTTCCGTTGCGCTGTTGTATTCCCATGCCATATCCTCTAGACAACTACGCGGCATCATCGCCGCCGCGCCTACAAGAGAGGAATATCCATGACCGCACCTGCATCCAAGTTGCTCCAGCCCATTACGGTTGGCCCCCTTGAGCTCAAGAACCGCATTATGTTCCCGCCGCTGACCACCGGCTACGAGGAGCGCGACGGTTCCATCGGCGAGCGCAGCCTGGCTTTTTACGAGCGCCTGGCCCGTGGCGGCGTGAGCTACATCGTCATCGGCGACGTTGCTCCCGTCATGACCGCAAGCCCCACGCCCAAGCTGGCAACCGACGCCCAGATCCCCACGTTTAAGGCCCTGGCCGATGCCGTCCACAAGCACGGCGCCAAGGTCGCGCTGCAGCTGTTCCACCCCGAGTACGACGTGCCCGGTGTCGGCCGCATGGTCATGGGATCCATGGCTGCCGCCAAGGCCGCGCAGGAGGCCAAGGCCGCTGGCGACGAGGAGACCTTTGCCGCCAAGATGGCCGAGTCCAACGAGATTCGCAACCAGGCCTACGCCAAGCTGCACCACGACATGCAGCACTTTGTGAACGAGGCGAGCGTAGAGCAGCTTACCCAGATCAAGGAGGCCATCGCTGCCTCGGCCGCTCGCGCGCAGCAGGCCGGGATCGATGCCATCGAGGTCCACGGCGACCGTCTGGTGGGTTCGCTGTGCTCGGCAATCCTCAACCAGCGCACCGACGAGTACGGCGGCTCGTTCGAGAACCGCGTTCGCTACGCGCTGGAGGTCGTCGCTGCCATTAAGGAAGCCGCGCCGCAGCTGATGGTGGAGTACAAGCTCCCCGTGATCATGGAGAACCCCGACGGCACGCCGCGCGGCAAGGGCGGCCTGCAGCCCGACGAGGCCTGCGAGTTCGCCAAGCTGCTCGAGGGCGCGGGCATCGACATGATCCAGGTCGCGCAGGCCAACCACACCGGCAACATGGGAGACACCATTCCGCCCATGGGCGCCATGCCCTACAACTGGACGCTGCCCGTGGCCGAGCGCGTCAAGGCCCTGGTTTCCGTGCCGGTGGCAACCGTCGGCCGTGTTGTCTCGGTCGAGGCCGGCGAGAAGATTCTGGAAGACGGCGCGGCCGACATCATCGCCTACGGCCGCTCGCTCATGTGCGACCCCGACATTGCGCTGAAGGCCGCCACGGGTGAGCCCATCCGCGAGTGCCTCAACTGCAACAAGGGTTGCGTCGACGCGATTCAAAACCGCAAGTACATCTCGTGCGTTCTCAATGCCGAGAACGGCGACGAGGCGACTATCGCCATTAAGCCAGGCGAGGGCGACAAGAAGATTGCCGTGGTGGGCGGCGGCATCGCCGGCCTGGAGGCCGCGCGCGTGGCGGCCAAGCGCGGCTACGACGTGACCGTTTACGAGGCGAGCGATCATCTGGGCGGCCAGATTGTGCTGGCGGCTGCGCCTCCGCGCAAGGACGAGATCATGCGCTCGGTCGAGTACTACGAGAAGATTCTGCCTGGCCTGGGCGTGAAGGTCGAGCTCAACCATGCCGCTACCGCCGAGGACCTCAACGCCGCCGACGCCGCGATTGTGGCCGTGGGCGCGCACGACGTGGTCATTCCCGTTCCGGGTGCCGATTCGGACAAGGTCGTCTCGAGCTGGGACGTGCTGGCCGGCAAGGTGGAGCTTACGGGCCGCGTCGCCGTCATTGGCGGCGGCCTGGTGGGCACCGAGACTGCCGAGTACCTGCTGCAGCACGGCTGCGAGGTGGCGATCGTGGAGATGCTCGATAAGATTGCCGCGGGCGAGTCCGAGACCATTCTGCCGCTGATTATGAGCGACTTTGCCGAGCATAACGTGGAGCAGCACGTGAAGACCCGCCTGACCGCCATTACTGATGAGGGCGTGGAGGCCATTCGCACCACCGAGGACGGCGCCGAGGAGCCGGTGAAGATCGCCTGCGATTACGTGGTGATGGCCGTGGGTTCCAAGGCCAACGCGTTTGACCTGGACGGCGTGACGGTGCCCGTGACCTGCGTGGGCGACTGCTCGGGCGAGCGCACCGCCGACATTGCCAGCGCCATCCGCACGGCATATCACGCGGCCAACGAGCTGTAGGTAACATCGCAGCGGGACGGGGCGGTAGCACGGATCCGCCTCACCCGACTGCGTCCCATCGGGTGTCAACCGGGGCGGGGTCTGCAAGCGCAGCAGGCCCCGCCCTTTTTGTTTTGCTCCGGTGGATGGCAATGCGCGGTAATCATGAGGAGTGAGGGCGTCTACTACCTTGCAGATCACTCAAAATTATTGGGGGAGGGGTTAATAACTATATCCTCTATACCAAAGGACATAAAGAGATGCCAATTTTGTTGACAAGCGAATGACGATTAGCTGTGAGTCAGCTACCAGCGTAAATAATCGATAAAGATATGTCGTAATTTGGTGCCAAATGCCCAGATAATGCCGCGTCTATTTTAATTAACTGCTTTGAGCAAACAGTAAAATGCTACTATCTAACTTGCACGTAAGAAGACAGATTAACGGTTAAGGCTAAGAAGTGGCAGGTATGTCGGAAGCAACTAGGACTCGCACGCATGCGCCCGAGGTTAGGCAGCGCGCCGTCGAGATCCTCCAAGAGGGGGTCGGTCATCGCGCCCTCGCCGCGGAGCTTGGCATTCCCCAGGCCACGGCTCGTCAGTGGGCCCGCGCGTATGCCGTGGGCGGTGCCGACGCCGTTCTCAATGCCGGTTCGCATCATCACACCTATTCGTACGACGTAAAGCTCGCTGTGGTTAAGGACCGTCTGGAAAACGGCTTGACGGTTCGCGAGGCCATGATCAAGCACAAGATTCCCAGCGAGTCTTCGGTCAAGGCTTGGTGCCGTCAGTACCGCGAGAGCGGTGAGTCCGCACTGGTCGATAAGCCGCGCGGTCGCAAGCCGCGCGTTAAAAAGGCGGAATAGCAAACGGGATGGTGCGCCCACAGGGGCGCATTTTTCTTGCCGCCTCTCTGCTCCAATGCAGACAGACTCCTTACCCCGTACACCTAAAACTCCCCAGTTGACCGAAAACCTGCCGCTGCTGCTCCTCAATTGAGCTATAACGTTAAACAATTGCAGCGTTTTTGCATGGGGGAGTGATGGTATGACGCTACTGTATTTCCTTACCCTGTTTCCGCTGGTACCGGCGCTGGGCATGCTGCTCGCGCGCGGTGACCGCGCCCGCGATGCGGTGGGACTCATAGGCTCCGGCATTATTATGGCGGTGACAGTTGTAGTCGCCGTCATGTTTTTTGGCACGGGTCCGCAGAGCTTTGAGGTTGCCCCCGACACCTCGCATGTGCTCTCGATCATCAGCTCCGTCATCGACGTCATCCTGTGCGCCGTAATCCTGTACAACGCGTACAAATATAGGAACGCGCTCACCACGGTGCTCGGCATAGTCCAGCTGGTGGGTTCGCTCGCCTTTGCGGCCATGACGTTGCCCGCGGCCGAGGCCGTCACGGCGACACCGCTCTACCTGGACTACATGAGCGTGATCATGGTCCTCGCCGTCGGCATCGTTGGCAGCCTAATCTGCGTGTATGCCTTGGGTTATATGAAGGACTTCCAGGCCCATGACGAGCACGAGGCCGCGCTGCGCGGGCAGACCGCGCCCGACCGTCGCCCGCAGTTCCTGGCGCTTATGTTCCTGTTCCTCTCAGCCATGTTCGTCATCGTGACGAGCGACAACCTCGAGTGGCTGTTCTGCGGCTGGGAAATCACCACCGTGTGCTCGTTCCTTATGATTGGCTACACGCGCACGCCCGAGGCCATCAAGAACGCCTTTACCCAGATCATCCTCAACATGCTGGGCGGTATCGCGTTTTTGGCCGGACTCATGTACCTGCACGTTAACGGCATGCCGCTGACCATCTCGGGCATGATCGAGCTTTCCGGCGCCGGTACCGCGCAGTCCGCGCTGCTGGTGATGCCGGTCGTTCTGCTGTCGCTCGCCGCCCTTACCAAGGCCGCGCAGATGCCGTTCCATACCTGGCTGCTCGGTGCTATGGTTGCACCCACTCCCACGAGCGCCCTGCTGCACTCGTCAACCATGGTCAAAGCCGGCGTGTTCCTGATGGTCAAGCTGAGCCCGCTCTATGCCATCTATCCCGTGACCGGCTTTATGGTCACGAGTGTGGGTGCCATCACGTTTTTGCTCGCTGCCCTCATGGCCATCTCGCAGAGCAACGCCAAACGAGTGCTCGCGTACTCCACCATTTCCAACCTGGGCCTTATCAGTGCCTGCTTGGGTGTCGGCGCACCCGAGGCCGTGTGGGCGGCCATCTTCCTGATCCTGTTCCACACAGTGGCAAAGTCGCTGCTGTTCCTGTGCGTGGGCACGGCCGAGCATCATATCGGCAGCCGCAACATCGAGGACATGGACGGTATGTTCAGCCGCATGCCGCACCTGACGCGTCTGATGATGCTGGGCATCATGGGCATGTTTGTGGCGCCGTTTGGCATGCTCGTGTCCAAGTGGGGCGCCCTGGTGGCGTTTGCGCAGACCGGCAACGTGCTCATGATCATGGTGCTGGCCTTTGGCTCGGCCGCGACGTTTTACTTCTGGGGCAAGTGGCTTGCCAAGCTTTCGGGCGTCGACCCCACGGCTCAAAACGTTGAGGTCAATGTCCATAAGACCGAATGGATGGCGCTCAACACCATCGCCGCGCTGCTGATTCTGTGCTGCGTGGCGTTCCCGGTTATCTCGAGCGGCCTGGTGTCGCCTTACTTGGCCATGGTGTTTGGCCGCGTGCCGTACGTTATCGGCAAGGACGCCATGTATCTAATGGTCGTTATCGTGGCGTTTATCGCCGTGGTGCTGCTGACTTCATTCCGCGTGAGCAACAAACCGCACGTAAACGTATATCTTTCGGGTGTGGGAACCGACAATTACCGCCATTTCCGCGGCTCGATGGGACGCGAGGTGAAGGCCGAAAAGCGCAATTGGTACTCGGAGGACGCCCTTGGCGAGAAGCGTATTGGCCCCGCGGGTAGCGTCGTGTGCTGCAGCATTATCTTGTTTGCGCTGCTGTGTTGCGCGTGGATTGGGCCCGAGAGACTTGCCATGAGCGCGCCCTCGGTGCTGCGCGGCAAGTATTTCGAAGGCTCGGGCGTCGTGGGCATATTTATTGGTACCGTGGCGTTTGCCTTGCTGGCGCCGCTTGTGGGCGGCCTGATTGACGGTCTTGACCGTAAGCTTTCGGCTCGCATGCAGGGCCGCGTGGGCCCGCGCTTGCTGCAGCCCTTCTACGACGTTGCCAAGCTGCTGCGCAAGGCCCCCGCCAGCGTAAACACCATGGACGATACCTACATGGCGTGTGCGCTCATCTTTACCGTGGTGGGCGGCGGCATCTTTGTGTCGGGCTCCAACACGCTGCTGTGCGCCTTTATGGTGACGCTCGCCGCGATCTTTGTGGTGCTGGCGTCCGCCTCGACGCAAAGCCCGTTTGCCCAGGTCGGCGCCGATCGTGAGTTGCTGCAGGTTATGAGCTACGAGCCCGCCGTTCTGCTGATGAGCGTGGGCTTGTACCTTGCCACCGATAGCTTCGATTCCATCGCCGTGACGGGGCAGTCGGCCCCCATCATCGTGTACAGCGCGCCCATTTTCCTCGCGCTGCTCGCGGTGCTCACCATCAAGCTGCGCAAGTCGCCGTTTGACCTTTCGTACTCACATCACGCGCATCAGGAGATCGTCCAGGGCGTCGCCACCGAGATGAGCGGCGGCACGCTGGCCAAGATGACCCTTATGCACTGGTGCGAGACCGTGCTGTTTTTGATGTGGGTGGGCATGTTCTTTGTTTGGGACAACCCGGTGAGCTGGGTCGTAGCCCTGGTCGTGATGGCTGCGACGTATTTTGTCGAGGTGCTGATCGACAACACCTTTGCCCGCAGCACCTGGCGCAGCTGCTTTAAGCTCGGATGGGGCGTGGCGCTGGTGTTTGGCCTGCTCAACCTTATGCCCATCCTCGTCGACGTATTTATTTAGGAGGCGGCATCCATGGATCATAAAATGTCGCGCTCGCCGTGGGTTATTCATTACGACGGTTCGAGCTGCAACGGATGCGATATCGAGGTGCTGGCCTCGCTCACGCCGCTGTTCGATGCGGAGCGCTTTGGCGTGGTCAACACCGGCAACCCCAAGCATGCGGATATCTTTTTGGTGACGGGGTCGGTCAATGCCCAGAACCTGCCCGTCGTGCGCCAGATCTACAGCCAGATGCTCGAGCCCAAGTGCGTAGTGGCGTGCGGCATCTGCGCGTGTTCGGGCGGCGTGTTCCGCGATGCCTATAACGTGATCGGCGGCGTGGACCGCGCGATTCCCGTGGACGTGTACGCGCCCGGGTGCGCCATTCGCCCCGAGACCGTGATCGATGCCATCGTGGAGGCGTGCGGCATCCTGGATCAGAAGGAGGCCGTGATGCGTGCTGGCGGCGATCCGCTTACCGTGGGCGGCGCCGCAACCTGGGACGGTGGCGTTGAGCTGGGCGAGGACGGGTTTGTGGCTGCTGCGGGGGCCGGCGACGCGCCTGCCGCTGGCGACGCACCTGCCGGGACGCCCGCCGCTGCAAAGGAGGCCGAGTAATGCAAAAGGCAATCTACACTACCGTCGGGATCGATGAGCTGTTGCCGCATGTGCAGGCGCTCAAAGGTACCGGCGCGCGCTTTGTGCAGATGCATGCCGAGCGCTGTGTGGACGACGGATCGTATCGCCTGGTCTATACGTTTATCGACGTTCGTGCTGCTCAGGAGCATATTGCGCAGGACGGCAGCTATGCGATCGAGAACCTGGTGGTTGAGGGCATCGACCAGTATCAGGAGATTCCGTCCATCAGCTCGTACTATCCGGCGGTATTCCCGTTTGAAAACGAGGCGCACGACCTATTCGGTCTTGCCATCACCGATATGCAGATTGACTTTAAGGGCTTTTTCTACCAAGTCTCGACTGCCGAACCCATGAGCGTTATCACGCCCGAGGTGAAGGCCGCGCGCGAGAAAGCCATGAAGGTGCGTGCCGCTGCCGAGGCCAAGGCGCGCAAGGCCGCGGCCGAAAAGGCCGCCGCGGCTGCGGCTGCTGCAGGGGAGGGTGCTGCGAGCGCCGGCGACGCCGCGGGCGCCGCTGCTCAGCCCGCTGCGGCTGCCGGCTCCGATACTCAGCATGACGATGCCGCTGCCAAGGCCGCGCTCAAGGCTGCTGAGATGGAGGCAAAGCTCGCCGCCATGGATCCCGAGAAAGCGGCCAAGGTCCGCGCGGCGCTTGCCGCCAAGGCCGCCCGCGACAAGCAGAAAAAGGAGGCGTAAGGTCCATGGCACATCGCTCCGTTATTCCGTTTGGCCCGCAGCACCCGGTGCTGCCCGAGCCGCTTCATCTGGACCTGGTGATCGAGGATGACCGCGTCATCGAGGCAATTCCTCAGATCGGCTTTGTGCACCGCGGGCTCGAGAAGCTCACCGAAAAGCGCGACATGCATCAGTTTGGCTACATCGCCGAGCGCATCTGCGGCATCTGCGCCGTGGGCCACAGCTGCGGCTATGCCAGCGCCTGCGAGCGCATGCTCGGCATCGAGGTGCCTGGTCGCGTGCAGTATATCCGCACCATTCTGCACGAGCTTTCGCGCATTCACTCGCATCTGCTGTGGCTGGGTCTGCTCGCCGACGCCTTTGGCTTTGAGGCGCTGTTCTATCGGTCATGGACCCTGCGCGAGCAGATACTCAAGATTTTTGAGAGCACTTGCGGCGGGCGCGTGATTCTGTCGATTAACGAGATCGGCGGCCTTAAGCACGATATCGAGGACTCCGAGCTGGCGGGCATTGTCCAGACGCTCGATGCCATGCGTCCTGACTACGAGGCCCTGGTGCATACGTTTTTGGACGACAACAGCTGCGGCGAGCGCCTGCATGGCGTGGGCATGATTAGCAAGAAAGACGCGCTGGAGCTTTCGATGGTCGGTCCGTTTGGGCGCGCATCGGGCGTGGATTACGACGTGCGCATGTTTGACGACGGTGCCTATGCGGATCTGGCTGCGTTTGAGCCCATCGTTGCTACCGATGGCGATTGCTATGCCCGCTGCCAGGTGCGTTGCGCCGAGGTCACGCAGGCCATGGACATCATTAAGGAGCTTGTGGGCAAGATTCCGCACGACGGGATTGGCGGGCGCACCAAGCTTACGCCGGCCGACGGCGCGCGCGGCGAGGTTGTGATTGAGCAGCCGCGCGGCGAGGCGTATTACTATGTGCGCGGCAACGGCACCAAGAACCTGGACCGTTTCCGCGTGCGCACGCCAACGTCGCAAAACTTGGCGGGTCTGACGCATGCGCTGCAGGGCGTACTCCTTGCCAACGTTCCCATGATTATCCTGACCATCGACCCCTGCATTAGCTGCACGGAAAGGTAGGCGCGGCATGAGTTTGCTGACATTTGCCAAGACGGCCTTGGGCTCTATGGTCAAGCAGCCGGTCACGGTGTGCTATCCGCAGGAGAAGCTCGCGGCGCCCGAGCGCTTGCGCGGGCATATCGTCAACGACATGGACGTGTGCATTTGCTGCGGCATGTGTGCGCGTCGCTGTCCGGCGGGCGCGCTCGCGGTCGATCGCAAGGGTGGAACGTGGTCGATCGACCCGTATGCCTGCGTGGTGTGCGGTGAGTGCATCGAGAGCTGCCCCAAGCACTGCCTGACTATGGACACCGCCCGCACCCCAGTCGCAGCGGACAAGACTCCCACAGTAGAAACCAAGCCGGAGTAACGCTGGGATAGAACTGGAATAGGGGCCGGTGGGGCAATTTTGCCCCACCGGCCCCGCGCTTAAACGCGCGGTTGTGCCGTCGCGAACAAAACTATGCCGGTTTACGGGGCTGGATGGCGAACCCCCGACCATACCGAAATCGCAAAAACAAAACCGACGCTCCTATAAGTTGTCAATAGGCAGTTTGCGGGAGCGCTCCCTTCAATTCGCACAGGAGCTCGTAATACCTCCTCTCCAGTTTCGTCGACCGCCGTCTCCCATGTTC
>DBFDDV010000034.1:0-4030 GCA_048302525.1 Collinsella sp.
GGTTCCAGCAACGGCGACTTCACGCTCGCCCGCCGCCGTCGAAATCATCTTGCGCTGATACTGACCAGAGGGAACGATCCAAGTCAGGACCGCAAAGACAACGATCAGCAAGAACATGATCGTATAGACATGCGGTAATTTGAACTTAAAACGTCTGTTTGTCTTCTTCGCCTTCGTATCTGACATAGATACCTCCAAAGAACTCGAGACTGCATCGCATCTCGCCTCAACGCTTGCACAAGCAAACGTTCTATGACGTCCCATAGATTACCAGCAGCTTTTTCCTTCATCAAGATAATTTCAAACTGGTTGCCGCAACGCGGTTGAACGGTTGCGTTTGCGCCGTGAACGGTATGGAAGCGCCCGGTGAGATAATCCACCGGGCGCTTCCATACGCAATGTCCTAGATGTCAAAAACGTAGCGAGACCCAACGATCCGCTGACGACCGATGATAAACGGCCGCCGCTGCTCATCGAAAAAGAAGGCTTCCATATAAAACAAGGGTTCGCCAACGGGAACCGCCAGCAACCGAGCGACCTCGGGCGATGCGCACGCGATCTCGAGCGTGCACGGGTCGGTAAACGCGGGCGTGCGGCCCATCCGGTTGCGCACGAACTCAAAAATGGATTGGTTAGATAGAGGTGCCGTTGATAGATAGGCGTTCTCCTCGTAAACGTATATGTTGTTCTCGAGCATGACAGGGACGCCATCGGCAGTACGCACGCGCTCAACGCAAATCAAGTCAGTTCCAACGGGAACACCAAAGAACTGTGCTTCGGTGGAATCCGCCGGCAGTATCTTTCTCGAAATGACACGCGCCCCCGGTTCCATTCCGTTAACGCGGCATGCGTCTGAAAAACTCTGGACGTCATCCTTCTGGCGAATCTTGCGCTTAAGCTTGGGGGCATTGACAAACGTGCCTTTCCCCTGTCGCTTCGTTAGATAGCCCTGCTGGACGAGCTCCTCAATAGCGCGTCGCACGGTAACGCGGCCAACTTTATAGCTCTCAGCCAATTCGAATTCGTTGGGTATCCGCGCGCCTGCCTTGTAGGCGCCGGAGTTGATTTCGTTTTTAATGATATCAATGACCTGTTGGTACAGCGGTATCGCTGCTTTACCGTCAGTTAGCCCTTCAGTCGGTGGCATATACCCTCTCCCAGCACAATTAAGTCTAAAGCGGGCCCAAGGGCATTCAGCAAGCCCTTAAGCCCGCATTAGCATTAAGTATGCTAGGTGTCGCACCAAAATGTCGGCTATTTACTCATCAGACCCGAAAAACGCGCAACTACCGCGCTCCTAAGAAAGCGTGAGCAGCTCCGGCAGCTGGTCGATAATCTTGTCCGCGGCATCCTGGCTAAAGCCAAAGCGCTCCTCGCGCTTGGCAATAACTGTCAGGCCGGCTCGCTTGCCGGCAGTGATGCCAGGCACCGAATCCTCAACGCAGCAGCAGCGATTCGCGGGCAGCCCCAGCAGGTCCAGCGCATGCAGGTAGATGTCGGGCTCGGGCTTGCTCTCCTTAAACTGCTCGCCGCTCACCACATACTCAAAGGCATCCGACAGCCCGCACGCATTGAGCACTTCCTCGATGCTATCCATGGGAGACGAGCTGGCAAGCGCCACGCGAACGCCACGGCGTGGCAGCTCTCGAATCGTATCCACGGCGCCTGGGTTAATCAAAGCCTGATAGTCGCGCGGACGCTTATGCGCCCACTCGTCCCAACGGATCAACGCTTCCTCGCCAGTTAAATGCCCCTTCCCGGCGCGCTCAAACCAATCGACCAGCATACGCAGGAAGAACTGATGCGAGGTACCAACCTGCCCGTTCAACTCCTCTTGAGTCAGGTTAAGTCCAAGCTCCTTGGCAAACGCGGCAGTCTCGCCCAGGTAGTAATACTCGGTATCGACAATGACGCCGTCCATGTCAAAGATAACGGCGTCGAACGGAAATGCGGACACGGCACCCTCCCTAACAAAAGGGCGCCCGCAAGCGGACGCCCGAGCCATGCACTATCGGCGATTCTAACCCAGCAGCTTATCCAGCGCCACCGCAATGCCGTCTTCGTTATTATTGGCGGTCACCATCTGGGCCACAGCCTTGACCTCATCGACGGCGTTGCCCATGGCAACACCGGTTCCGGCCCACTCAATCATAGACTTGTCATTCTGGCCGTCGCCAAACGAGACGACCTCGCTGGCATCGATGCCGAGCTTGGGCAGGGCACCCTCGAGCGCGCGGGCCTTGTCAATACCGGGCGCCGTGTACTCAAAGTACCAGTCGGCCGTAAACATACCCGAAAGCGTCTGGGTAAAGGGCGCGTACATCTCCTCGTGATGCGCTTGCAGATAGGCCGGGTCGCCCGCCGTCAGCAGCTTGTCCACGGGATAAGCATCAGCGACCTCATGCAGGCTCTCCACCTCGCGAATCTTAAGATCGCACGCGTCGCGCTCATACTTGACGATGTTTTTCTGCGAGCCGTCAGGCAGCGTGATCATGCAATGGTACGAGTCCTCAACGTGCAGATCGCGACCGAGCGAAATCATAGGGATCACGTCAAAATTACGCAGGTGATCAATCAGGCGATGCAATTCGTCGGCAGGCATAGCCTGATCGAACAGCACTTCGTCGGTCTGGGCATCGACGACGTGAGCGCCGTTAAAGGCCACCAGCAAACCATCATGACTCTGAAGGTCGAGCTCCTGCGCCAAGGCGTGCAGCCCCCATGCGGGACGGCCCGAAGCCAAAATGAGCTTAATGCCCGACTCCTGCGCCGCGAGCAGCTTCTCGCGCGTACACGGGCTAATCACTTTCTGGTCGTTGGTGAGCGTACCGTCGATATCCATTGCGATGGCTTTAATTGCCATATGTGCCTCCCTGTCATTGAATAACCTTGTCTGAGTCATCATACAGAACAGCCACCGCGACTCCGTTTGCAACGGGAAAAATGTCATATTGTCCCGAACATGAACGGCGTGTGGTCGTGAAGCTTTATCGCTCAGGTCAAATACGTCTGCTAGCGACGCTCATCCGTCGGTGCGCCCTCGACGATCGCGATGCCCGCCGATGCACCTAACGCGCTGGCGCCGGCCTCGATGAATGCGCAAGCCTCTTCGTAATTATGGATACCGCCCGCTGCCTTGATTGCCACGGCATCGCCGAGCACCTCGTGCATCAGCCGCACGTCCTCGAGCTTAGCACCGCCAAAGCTTCTGCCGGTCGACGTCTTAAGGAATCCCGGCTTGGCCTCCAGCGCGATCTCGCATACACGGCGCTTGGCGGCGTCGTCGCCGTCCAGCTTGCACATCTCGACGATTACCTTGTCAGTGATGCCATGCGCGCGACAAAAATCAGCAATGGTAGTCATCTCGCGCTCGATGGCATCAAAATCGCGGTTCTCGATCGACCCCTGATTCAAAACGTAGTCAATCTCGGTAAAGCCACACGCAGCGTATTCCTCAAACCTCGCAAGCTTCTCCTCAAGCGTCATAGTGCCCTGGGGAAAGTCGATAGCGCCGGCAAGGATGATGTCAGAACCCTCGAGCATGGCGCGGCCCGTCTCGTACTCCTGCAGGTTCGCAAATACGCAGCGAAAGTTGTACTTTAACGCCTTCTCGACATAGTGCTCAAACGTGTCCTCGGGGGCATCGATATAGTCGATGTATTTATTGATGGGTTTGGCAAGCGTCATGCTGGGCCTCCTTGTTCAGGGCCGACAACCGATTCGTGGTTTCACGCGAAAAACCACGTTCAATGTACGCCCGGCATGCAAGGACAGCGTCCGCATTCCGACAAGTGGTATGAAATTAGCCGTAAACGTATAATTTACGGCAGACACTATGACCCAATCCGAGGGCACTAAAAAGATAGGAGCCCCCGCTCGTGACCGCGGGTCGGGGCTGCGACAATGATGTTGAAGTGCCATAGGCGCAGCCGCGCCGCAACGAGGTTGGGAGGCTCCCATGCCAAAGTATTCTACCGCGTTCGGGATGGACGTCCACCTGAGGTCGACCACCGTCTGCGCCCTCGACGCG
>DBFDDV010000035.1:0-21082 GCA_048302525.1 Collinsella sp.
ACGCCAAAGATGGGGGCATCCGGGTCCTCGTTGATGGCGACAATGCACTCCGCCCCACCGATGCCGGCGAGATGCTGGATAGCACCCGAGACACCGATGCTCACGAGGAGCTTGGGCGAGACCGATACACCCGTCTGGCCAATTTGGTGGCGATACTCCAACCAGCCTGCCTCCACAATGGGACGCGTGCAACCAAGCTCGGCACCCAGGGCATCGGCGAGCTTTCGTATCAGGGGCAGATTCTTCTTGGAGCCGATGCCGCGGCCCACCACGACCAGACGCTCGGCATCGGCAATCGATGCCTGCTGCCCCCACTCCTCGGCGGGAATCGAGATCTCGACACGGGCCTTAACGTCTTCCGCAAGCATCACCTGGGTGATCGTGCTGGAGCGGCTATAGTCAAACTCGGGCGCCTTAAAGATACCGGGGCGCACCGTTGCCATCTGCGGACGGTGGTTGGGGCAAATGATGGTGGCCATCAAGTTGCCACCAAACGCCGGGCGCGTCTGCTGCAGCAAGCCCGTCTCCGTATCCATCGAAAGCACGGTGCAGTCAGCCGTGAGGCCCGTCTGCAGGCGCACGGCAACGCCAGGCGCCAGCTCGCGGCCAAACGCGGTCGCGCCGTACAGAATTGCCTCGGGCTTGCGCTCGGCCACCAAATCGCAGATCAGCCGGGCGTAGACCTCCGCATCGTTCTGGCGCAGGCGCTCGTCGCGACACACTAGGACCTCGTCCGCGCCGGCACAAACCAGGTGTTCGAGGTCCCCGAGCGAGCCCTCGGGGCTCATGCCGACCAGTGCCACCAGACGGCAGCCGCGGGCATCGGCAAGCTCGCGCCCCTTGCCCATGAGCTCGTAGGCCACAGGAGCCACGGCGTCGTGCTCGTCAGTCTGCACGAAGACCCAAATGTCTCGATATGCGTCAAGGTCTACCGCACCGGCGGCCTCGTCGCGCTCGATCGAGATGGCGTTGACGGGGCAGGCGTCGACGCACCCGCCACACAGGATACAGCCGTCGGTTACGCGGGCACAGCGATTGGGGCGCTCGCCCTCCACCACAATGCCGCCCGAGGCGCAGGCGCGAACGCAGCGACCACAGCCGATGCAGGCTTCGCTATCGATAATCAGCCCGCTCATCTATGCCATCCCCTCGATAATCTTGGCAAGTTTTACCGCCTGCTCGGACGCCGTTCCCTCAACGGCCTCGCACGTTTGGTCACGGTCGGGCACAAACGAGCGCACGACCTGCGTCGGTGATCCGGCAAGGCCGCAGCGTGCGGGGTCGGCGTTCACGTTGGCAGCGTTGACCACGCGCACGTCTGCATCCTCGGCCGCGCGAATACCGGCAATACTCGGCATGCGCAGCTGGCCAATCTCCTTGGCAGTCGTCATCGCACACGGCATCTCCAGGTACACCGTCTCCTCGCCGGCATCGCAGCCGTGGACGATCGCCAGCGAGCCACACGTCGTAAATCCCGCGCTCTGCACGCAGCTCACGTCGGTCACGCAGGGGATCTCAAAGGCGCCGGCCAGCTCGGGGCCGATCTGGGCCGTATCGCCGTCCACTGCCATCTTGCCGCAGATGAGCAGGTCAAAGTCCTCATCGAGTGCCTCGATGCCGCATTTGAGGGCATAGGTGGTGGCTAGGGTATCGGCACCCGCAAAGGCTCGGTCGGTCAGCAGCAGCGCGTCGTCGGCACCGCGGGCGATGCAGTCGCGCAGCAGCGATTCGGTCGCGGGGATGCCCATCGACACCACCGTCACACGCACGTCCATGCCAAAGCCGATAAAGTCGTCCTTCAGCGCTAGCGTACATTCGAGGGCACTTGCATCGAAGGGATTAATGACCGCCTGCTTGCCATCACGCACGATAGTATTGGTCTTGGGGTCCATCTTGACCTCGGTGCTTCCGGGCACCGCCTTGACGCACACCACCATATGGAAATCACTCATCTTCACGCGTCCCCTTTCTGGACGAGTTCATCCAAGAGCTTCTCCGTAAACAGGTTGCCGCGACCCAGCTGGCCGGCAGGGTCGAGCTGGAGTTTGAGACGCGCCGACTCGACCATGGCCTCGCGGCCGTACATCGTCTCCAAGAAGCCCGCCTTGATCTTGCCGACGCCGTGCTCGGCAGAAACGGCACCGCCCATGGCCGTGACCTCGGAAGCCCACTGGGCAAAGAGTTCTCCACCACGACGGTAGTCTTGCGCGTCGCGCGGCAGGATGTTCACATGCAGATGGTTGTTCCCGATGTGTCCCCAGGCAGCAGACTCAAGCCCGCTTTCGGCCAGCGTGCGGCGATAGAGGGCCACGACATCGGCAAGGCGTGCATTGGGCACCGACATATCCGATCCCAGCTTGGTAATGGTGGGGTCGATGCGGCGACGCTCGTCAATGAGCATATTGACACTCTCGGGGACCGCGTGGCGGAAGAACCGCTGGCACTCGCGATCGACTTCGGTGCGGGCGACCCATGTCGCATCGTCGCGGCCGCCCGCAAGCTCCAGCACCCATCCCAGGTGGTACAGCTCCTCGGTCGCCTGCGCCTCGTCATCGCAGTCGAGCTCCACGTAGACACATACCTTGGCCTCTTTGTCGAGCGCCGGCAGCGAGGCAAACGCCGTCGACTGCTCGCGCTGGCGACGTAGAATATCCAGGGCGCCAGCATCGAAGTACTCGATGGCAGCCGCATGGGACAGGACAGGGCGCACGGAATCGGTAAAGGACACCGCCTTGTCCTCGCTATCGAAAAAGCAACTCACACCCCAAACGACCGCAGGCGCCGCCTGCAGGGCAATCTCGAGCTCGGTGATAACGCCGAGCGTGCCGCACGCGCCGATAAAGAGGTCGATGGCGTCCATATCGTCCGCAACGAAATAGCCTGAGGCATTTTTTGTCTCGGGCATGGTATAGCCGGGAAGATCGAGCTCGAGCGTACGGCCCTCTGCCGTCACGAGCGACAGGTGGCGGCCCTGGGCAAAAGCCTCGCCGCGCTGAAGCTCGAGCAGGTCGCCATCGGCCAGCACGACATGAAGGCCCGTGACGTGAGGGCGCATGGGGCCGTAAGCGTAGCTACGGGCGCCGGAAGCGTTGCATGCCGCCATGCCGCCCAGACAGGCAGATGCCTCGGTGGGATCGGTAGGAAAGAATTGCTCGGGAGCTTCTTGGAACTCCTCGTAGGCCTCAAGCGATGCCTGGTCCCAGCCGGCAGTCGGCAGCACTTTCTTGCCCAGTTGCTTGCGTAGCTCAGACAGCACGACGCCGGGCGCCACACGCAAAAGAAAGCGGCCCTGCTCATCGCGGCGAATGCCTAGGTAGCGATTCATACGGGAAGTATTGAGAATGTGGCCGCCATGAGGCACGGCGCCGGCGGCAAGACCGGTCCGGGCGCCCTGAACCGTCACCGGGACACGCTCGGCATGGAGCTTTTTCAAAATGGCGCGGACCTCTTCCTCCGTTGTCGGAAACGAGATGCTCGAGGCCTCGCCCGATGTGCGAGACTCATCGCGGCCATACTCTTCGAACTCGTCGGTGAAGGGTTTGATAGTTGCCGACACGCGAACTCCCCTTTAGCTAACTACAGTATTTGCAGGGAGATGTTACCGCATCGTTTCGTCGACGTGTTCGAGACCGTCTCCATAATTGGCGATTTTTACGTTCGTGCAATTCGGCGAGCGGCAAGGTTTCCTCGGCAGACGATGCTTTTGACACATGTCGCTTTACCGCCAGCGACCACGCAATTGTCGCTCGAAAAAAGTTGAAGTTATTTTTGCCATCTTTTACCTGCGGAGATGTCAATCCGTCAAGCATTTGGTCAGAAATTGGTCAAGTAGTGACTGATACGGTCGGCATCGACAGCCAAAACCAATGGAAGTTTTGGCCCCAGAAGCAGGGAGGTTCCCATGGCATATTACTGGCCCCAGTACGGCGTCGCCATCGAGGTCGACGACGATCCCTATCTCCTGCCTTTCGACGAAGAGGCGTTCCCCGATACGGCGGTCTACCACGTCACCACCGATGTTATCTGCGACCCCGAGTCGTTCTCGGCGCTCGCCCACCACATCGCGCGTATCCACAACATCGAGCTCCCTCACGACTTCGACGAGCTCATCTACTCGCGCCGCCTGATGCTTCACATGCTCTTTGGAGCGGATCCGTCCACGTTCGCACGCGTCTACACCACCAAGGACGCCGCATGAGTGCAAAGAAGCCGCCCCGCCTTGCAGGACTGGGGCGTCGCAAGAAGCTCGTCGTTGTCTGCCTGGCTATCGTCTGCGCCCTCATCGCCGTAGGGCTATACGCCTGGCAGTCGCAGCCCGTGCCCGAAGCAGGCGCCTCAGTCACGACGGCAGAGGGTAAATCGCGCCAAGAAATCCAGGATGAGCTCGATGCCATCGTCCGCGACAACATGATGACGATCTCGGTCGCGCCGGTCGCACAGCTGCAGGAAGGCGGCAAGTTGCGCGTCAACGTGCAAAACGTCCAAGACAACAAGTTTCCCCAGCGCTTCCGCGTGATTCAAAACGACGAGACCATCTATGAGTCCGGTGTGGTCGAAGCCGGCAAGACGGTTGAGACCTGCCCCGCCGGCGATATCCAAGAAGGCGAGGCATATATCGAGATTCAGGCACTCGATGCCAAGACCCTCGACAGCCACGGCAATCCGACACGTGTCAAGGTACGGGTTGAGCAAGCCGAGAACTAGCCTTCCGGCCGACGCGGCACCGCATGCAATTCACCAGCATTCGTCCAATCATCGCGGGGACGGCCCGCGGCGAATAGAAAGGAACGACCATGGACATCACCAGGAACATGAACGGAGTCAGAGCGCTCGTCGTGGGCACAGGGCTCGCGCTCGCGCTCGCAATAGGCGCCGCCCCGACGCCAGCTATGGCAGCCGGGCGCATTGGAACCACGAAGGTAATGGTCAGGACCGAGATCGACAACGTTGAGTTCAAAGTTCCGACGGTTATTCCCTTCGTCGCCAAGGCCGACGGCACGCTTCAGGGCCCCTCAGAAGACGCGACCACCATCGACAATCATTCGGCCTACGGCATCCATGTCACCAACATGAAGATCGACGCCATGAACACCTGGACCATTGCCGCCGACGCCAAGGCCGGAACCGCGCAGAACTCCATCGACTTTAAGGTCGGCCCCGACGGCGCGCTCCAGAACGCCAGCGCCGCAATGCAGGGGACGGGCCTCGATCTTTCCAAGAATGCAGCCTTCGACATGGGCTACCAGGGCATTGCCGGCGGCACGGACAAAATTAAGCTCAAGACAAGCGGAAACGTCGCCCGCGTCACGCGCGACATCTTCCGCGTAACCGGCGAAGGCGATCAGGTTGCGACGATCACCTGGACGGTCGAGCCCGGTGCGCACACGGCATAAGGCCATCGCCCTGGCCGCCGCCGTCGGCATCCTAGCGTTTGGGCCAGCCATGGCCTTTGCCCAGCAAGAACAGGCGCAGGCCGCCACGCAAGTGACGGTCGACCTCTCGGAGCTCGACCGCGGCGACCGCGAGGAACCGTTGGCGCAGACAGGCGACAGACGATGGCTCTTGGTAGCAGGTGCCACAGCAGCAGGCACGGGAACCGCCGGCCTCGGTCTGCACATCAAACGCAGCCAGAAACAAAACATGGACAGGCCGCACTAAATTAGCTAAGGAGACCCCATGGCATCGAAGAACCTTTTGCCCGTCGTCGCACTTTGCGGCGCGCTCGCAACCGGAACGCCTGTCGCCGCTTGGGCGACTCCCGTCATGGCAGACTCCTTACCAGCAGCCCTAAGTTCCGCACCAAATCCGTCGAGCGCCATTGCGTGCAAGCGTTTTTCGATCGCACAGGCCGCGATCTCAACCTCGGGATGCCTTCGTCGTAATACGGACGGCTCGATAGTCGTGGATATCAAGCGTTCGAACAAGGCAAACGGCTCCCAGGCGGGGTGCGCCGTCTGCACGTGGCGCTCGGTTGTGCTCGATGCAGATGGCGATCCATGCAATTTAGAGCTGCGCATCAACATCGCTTCGGTCGATGACTCGGCGAACGGAGCGAAGGTCGCCTTCGACGGTACGTTTTTCGAGAAAGGAGGCGGTATATGTCTGGGCTGCGCCGCCGCGAATGCAGACGACACGCAGCCCACCCTCTCATTCACGGCATCGTTGCGGCTGACCAAAGCCGACACCGATGCCATCGCGGCGGGAGAAGCGTCCCTGCTGTTCTACGCCGTCAGCACCAAAGACACAGACGCTCATTTCGAGAAGCCAGCCGGATCACTCAGCCTTACACGAGGGATAGAGGCAGGCCCTATTGAAATCGATGCCCACGCGCAAAGCAGGCAACGCATTCTTGCCGACCCGGCGCTTCTCGAAATGGAGTGGAGCGGATCCGGAGCCATCGGAATTCTCCCCTCCGCGCTTGACGCCAAGACGCTCCCCTCAAACGACGAACCCATCAACGCAACCATACAAGAAGAGAGCGCGGACAAAGAAGCAGGTGCGGGCGACACGCCATCGCCGACAAACAGCGTCCCAGCTTCTCTCGAAGCACCGAATGAACCCGCTACCGATCCAAACGATCCCGAACTCGCGGACAGTCTGGGGCTTGCTGATCCTCAAGAGATCGATGAAGGTAACTGCTGCGTGCTTGCCGCGCTCGACCACACAGAGGTCATCGACGCTGCGAACATCGAAGTTGCCGCCGCCAATCAGCCCGTCCGCAAGTCGGCTATCATCGCATTTCCCGAATCCATCGAAGTCGTCTTTTTGCCATCGGGCGAGGTCGTGGCCCCAACACTGCTCACCTTGTTGGGCGCCAAGAATACTCGAAACGAAATTAAAAAGGTCACGGTTGTCGACCCCGCAACCACCGCCAAGCTGCGTCTATACGCCGTTGCTCCAGATGGAGGCAAGGCCTTGGAATTCGATGGTGACACACTCCTAGCCTGGCGACGTCTGGACATTATGCAAGACGTCTCGTATCAGATCGAACTCGAAGGGTTTGATCGTGCCCGCGATGCCAATATCATCGCCGCGGCTATTGAATCCCCGCAGCGGCTTATGACACTGCGCTTTGAATACTATCCCTATGTCCCGACAACCACCTGAGGCTTAAATGCTGCACATCATTCCTAACACCACTTATATAACGTATTAGATGAGTCGCGATGTGCCTCGCATTTCGTTCTGCTACGATTGCCACGTTGGCATCAATACAGGAGGGCTCATGCCGGGCTTGGGAACAATCATCAACGTTGTGCTTTTAGTTGCGGGCGGTCTTTTGGGATTAGCGGGCGGACGCTTCATCACACCGCGCATCCAAGACACGCTCATGAAAGCATCGGGGCTGTGCGTCCTGTTTATCGGCCTTGGCGGCACCATGCAAAAGATGCTCCTTATCGATGGGAAGGCGCTAGCGACCACCGGCACCACCATGCTCATCGTCTCGTTCGCCCTCGGTTCGCTCATCGGCGAGGCCGTCAACTTGGAGGCCGCCATCGAGAACCTTGGCGAATGGCTCAAGCGCAAAACCGGCAGCGAGGGCGATAACGAGTTCACCAACGCTTTTGTCTCGACATCGCTGACCGTCTGCATCGGTGCCATGGCTATCGTGGGATCGATCCAGGACGGTCTGCTCGGTGACTGGTCAACGCTTGCCTTGAAAGGCGCATTGGACTGCATCATCGTCTGCACCATGACGGCGTCGCTTGGCCGCGGCTGCATTTTCTCCGCCCTGCCCGTCGCCGTGTTCCAGGGGACGATCACGTTGTTTGCCGGCGCGCTCTCCCCCATCATGACCACGGCAGCCCTCGACAGCCTTTCGCTCGTAGGCTCCATGCTCATCTTCTGCGTCGGCGTCAACCTCATCCGTCCTCAGACCTTCCGCACGGCCAATATGCTCCCCTCCGTCGTCATCGCCGTCATCTACGCCCTCCTGTTCTAAATCTATCAACGCAGCGGTATCTCGAACATCTGTTTGATGCTGTGCTATGATATGAGGCCACCGTAGCTGCGTTAGGAGAGGAGAAGCGGTGGCCGACCAGGACATCAAGATGCTCATCGAGCGCATTATGGCCGAGGCCCGGACCCATCAGTCCACCCGCTTCTCAAACGAAATCTACGCAGACGAGCCGATTCTCAAAACCGGCCGACAGATGCAGAATTTCCTCCCCGACCAGTACCGTAAAATGCGCGAGATATCGCGCTGGCAGGATGACCCCAAGGGCGGTGCGGGCCGCTGGCTTTCGGAAGCCGAGCTTTTTTACCGCCAGGGCCTGCTGATGGCCGATTTTGAGGACGACTGCCCCTACAGCGGCACCTTTAAGTCGTACTTTCCCACCTACAACGCCATGAGCGACCGGCAGCTGCGCGGCTACTTTACCTGGCGTGCCCAAGTGCGCCGCGGAACCGTCGAGGAAACGTCTACGTCCTTTGCCTTTCTGTATCTCTATGAGCTGATTTGCGGCATTGGCGTAGATGACCCGCTCGACGGTTTTAACAAGATCAAGGCCTTTTGGGATGTCTATCGCGCCTTCGAGCCCGGCATTGATCGGTTTGCACGCGTGTGGTTGCAGGATTACGCCGTATTCCATGGGCTCGACCCCAAGCTGCTCCGCGACTCTAAAACCGTCATGTTCGATAACGCCCTTATCGAGCTGCGGCGCGCGGCACGAGACCTTGTACCGGCACCGGCACCGTCCGACCAGACCCCCAAACGTCGCAAAACCTCCGAGCCCACGCTCCCCCTTCCGCCCGATGAGGTGCGCGAGGAGCGACTCATGGCCGCCATCAACGCCCTCTCCACGTACAACCTAAGTAACTCGCGGCTCGACCGCAGCCACCACCGCGATCTGCGCCACGTGGCATGCGCCGTGTATGTCCACATGGCGCGCTACTATGACACGCACCGAAAGACCGGCATCGTAGCGAGCTTGTTTGGGGAGGAGACGGCCATGCCCTACACCATGTTTGCCTCGGCCGTATTCTTTGCGCCCGAGCGCCACGAGGACTGCGAATACCGCCTGGATCCCATCCATATCTACCGTTGCCAAAACGGCTTTTGGGAATGTATGCGTATCCATGGTAGTAGGCAAAAGAGCAGCAAGCTCGGTGAAATGATGCGCGCCTGCGACCAACGCCTGCGCCTGGCGCTGGACCCCGCCCATCCCCTTAAGGAAGAAAAGGTCCCCAAATATCTGGCCAAGATTATCGATGACGAGATTGTGGCATGGCTTTCGTGGGACGCCGCACACCAGCCCGTCAAGATCGATATCGACCTGACTCAGCTGGGGCACATTCGGAGCGCCGCTGCGCAAACGCGCGAAGCACTTTTAATCGACGAAGAGCGCGAGGACGGCGCACCTGTGGAAGCCGAGGCAGCGGACTCAGGGCAACCGGAAGCCGAGCCCGTAGCCGACGCGATTGTCGAGGCGGTCGCGGCACCCATTCGGCAGGACGAGACCGACGAGCCAACCATATCCACCGAACAGTTTGGTGTCGTGGCACCGCTTCTCGCGCCGACGCCCGCGTTCGCAGCTGTTGCGCCCGCTGACGCCACGAACGAACTCACGCCTGCCGCAGACGCCTATCTCCGCGCGCTGCTCGAGCACAACGCAGTACAGGCGGAATCGGCGGTAGTGCAATCGGGGCAGAGCGAGGACATGCTCGTCGACAGCATCAACGAGGCGCTCTTTGACCTGGTGGGCGACACCGTAATTGAATTTAGCGCGGCAGGGCCGCAGATTATCGAGGACTACGAAGCAGACGTGAGAGGATACCTAGACCATGAGTGATACCGCATCCGCAGCGCCCCGTGTACCCAAACGCGTCGCTGCCGTTATCCTTAACTCGCTCAAGGGCGGCGTGGTCCCGCGCATCGGCCTTCCCTATATCACCGTGGGACGCGAGGTCGAGATTCGCGCCCTGCTCACCGATTTGAGTCTCATCGCCGATGGCGGCGCGAGCTTCCGCTTTTTAGTCGGTCGCTACGGAGCCGGCAAGAGCTTTTTGCTCCAGACCATCCGCACGCACGCCATGGGCGAGGGATTCGTCGTCGCCGATGCCGACCTATCCCCTGAGCGCCGCCTGCAGGGCGGCCAGGGACAGGGCCTTGCCACCTACCGTGAGCTCATCCGCAACATATCGACTAAAACGCGCCCCGAGGGCGGTGCACTCAACCTTATCCTGGATCGCTGGGTCGCCTCGTGTGCCGATGCCGATGAGTCTGCCGTCAATGCCCAACTGGCCCCGCTCGAGGAAATGGTCCACGGCTTCGACTTCTCCCGTATGCTCCGCCGCTACCGCGCGGCCGTATCCGAGGACGACGAAGAAGCTATGAGCCGCGTGACCAAATGGATTCGCGGCGAGTACCGCACCAAGAGTGAGGCACGCGCCGAGCTGGGCTCCTCAACCATCATCAGCGATGACGACTGGTACGACTACGTCAAACTCATCGCTCGTTTTTTGGTTTGCAGCGGCTACAAGGGCATGCTGGTGCTCATCGACGAGCTCGTGAATCTGTATAAGATTCCCAACGCTATCACGCGCCAGTACAACTACGAGAAAATCCTGACCATGTACAACGACACGCTTCAGGGCAAAGCGCAGTACCTGGGCATGATTATGGGCGGCACGCCAACCTCCATCGAAGACCGCCGCCGCGGCGTGTTCTCCTACGAAGCCCTGCGCAGCCGACTCGCTCAGGGCCGCTTTGCGCGCGAGGACCTTAAGGACATGCTCGCGCCCATCATCCGCCTACAGCCACTCACCTATGAGGAACTGCTGGTGCTGATCGAAAAACTCATGCAGATC
Source organism: Collinsella sp. (assembly GCA_048302525.1). Taxonomy (GTDB): domain Bacteria; phylum Actinomycetota; class Coriobacteriia; order Coriobacteriales; family Coriobacteriaceae; genus Collinsella. The sequence goes on from DBFDDV010000035.1 coordinate 10,810, forward strand.
CATGCCGGCTACTTTGGCTGGACGCCCTCGCTTACCGAAAACGACTTGGTGGACTTCCTCAAGATTGAGTTTGGCCGCGTGGGAGCCGATACGCACTTAACGCCGCGTGAAGTCATTCGTGACTTTATCGAGCTGCTCGACATCCTATGCCAAAACCCCGATGCTAACGTGGCCGAGTTGCTGCAAAGCGTCGGTGGCGACGCGCTGGCGCCGGCAGCCGTAACGGACAACACCGACACCGCAAGCGAAGACCGCAACTTCGCCGAGTTCACCATCTAACCTGCCAAAAAGGGACAGGTTTATTTTGGCAGGTTTTATCTGGGCAAACGTCGAGACAGTAATGTAGCGAGCCACTGCTCACCGCGTTAAGAGATTCGTATTTGAGAGGAGGCCCCGTGAACGCCTTTGACCGATATGCTCCGTTTATCCAAGACTTCATCTACTCCCACGATTGGGAGAGTCTGCGCTCTATCCAGGTTGCAGCGGCAGACGCCATCTTTAACACGCAAGATAATGTGCTCCTGACGGCATCCACGGCTTCCGGCAAAACCGAGGCAGCCTTCTTTCCCATCCTGACCGAGTTTTGGGAGAACCCGCCCGCGAGCGTAGGCGCCCTCTACATCGGCCCCCTCAAAGCGCTCATCAATGATCAGTTCGTCCGTCTCAACGACCTCTGCGAAGAGGCCGATATCCCTGTCTGGCACTGGCATGGCGATGTCTCGCAGTCGCACAAGGCTAAGCTCATAAAAAAACCGAGCGGCATCTTGCAGATTACGCCCGAGTCACTCGAGGCGCTCTTAATCCATAAGCACATGGCGATCCCGCGCATGTTCTGCGACCTGCGCTACGTGGTCATCGACGAGGTCCATTCGCTCATGCGCGGCGACCGCGGCGGTCAGACGCTCTGCCTTATCGAGCGCCTCTCGCGCATGGCAGGCGTGCAGCCCCGCCGCATCGGCCTTTCGGCCACCATCGGTGACCCCGAGCGTACGGGTGCCTTCCTCTCGCAGGGAACAGGACGCGATTGCATCATCCCCCGCTTTGAGGAGCCGCGCCGCGTGTGGCGTATCTCCATGGAGCACTTCTACAACTCGGGTCCCCAGGCGCAACAACGAGGATTCGAGAGCACGGGTCCTCAAGAGGCCGAAGTGCTTGCGTGCGAGCGCATTGAGGCAGCGGCACCCGCGGCACTGCCCGCCGGCGCCCAAGACATGCGTCACAGCGGACAGCTCACACAAGAGGAGCGCCGTCAACGTCGTGAGCGGGCACGGGACAAGGCTACCTCCAGGGATCGCCGCACTTCGTCGGCCCCCGAGGGCGAAGTCGACATCCCCCGAGCACCCGAACAGGCATTACTCAACCCCACCGACACGGCGCCAGACAACGCCGACCCCGGCATGGGCTATATCTTTGAGCACACACGCGGCCGCAAGTGCCTGGTCTTTGCCAACTCGCGCGAGGAGGCAGAGGCCGTGTGCTCCATGCTGCGCAGCTACTGCGAGAGCCGGCACGAGCCCGACCGCTTTCTCATCCACCACGGCAATCTTTCAGCATCGCTGCGCGAGACGGCAGAAGAGCTCATGCGCGATGAGGAGCAGGCACAGACAACCGTCACCACCTCTACGCTGGAACTCGGTATTGATATCGGCCGCTTGGAGCGTGCGTTTCAGATCGACGCGCCGTTTACCGTCAGCTCCTTTTTGCAGCGTATGGGCCGCACGGGACGCCGCGATCTTCCGCCCGAGATGTGGTTCGTCATGCGCGAGGAGGAGCCCGAGCCGCGCACGATGATGCCCGAGACCATTCCGTGGAAGCTCCTGCAGGGCATCGCGCTCGTACAACTCTATCGCGAGGAAAAGTGGGTCGAGCCGCCCGAGCTCGATCGACTCCCCTACAGCCTGCTCTATCACCAGACTATGTCGACCCTCGCCAGCACCGGCGAACTCACGCCGGCCGAACTTGCCCAGCGCGTGCTCACGCTCAGCTATTTCCACCGTGTCTCGGCAGACGATTACCGCGTGCTGCTACGTTACCTCATTAAGATCGACCATATCCAGGTCACCGAAGGTGGCGGGCTCATCGTGGGTCTCGCAGGCGAGCGCATCATTAACAACTTTAAGTTCTACGCCGTGTTCCAGGAAAACGAGGAGTTTACCGTCCGGAGCGAATCGGCCGAGCTGGGCACGATTGTTAATCCGCCCCCGCCCGGTGAGCGCATCGCCATCGCCGGACACTGCTGGATTGTCGAGGAAGTGGACTGGAAGCGCCATACCGTCTTTGCCACGCAGGTCAAGGGCCGTGTGCCGGCCTACTTTGGCGACTGCCCCGGTGACATTAACACACACGTACTCGAGCGCATGCGCAAGGCGCTCAACGAGCACGCGGCATATCCGTACCTTATGGGTAACGCACGGGCCCGCTTAGCGCAGGCTCGCCATACGGCCGAAATTTCGGGCGCGGGGACCAAGCCGCTCATCAACCTAGGTGGCGACACCTGGGTGCTCTTCCCCTGGCTGGGCAGCTACGCCTTTTTGGCGCTCGAGCGCATGCTCAAGATTAAATGTGCCGCGGAGCTGGGCCTTCGCGGACTCGACCCGTCGCGCCCGTACTTTATGCAGCTTAAGATGAAGGCCGACGAGGAGACGTTCTTTGAAGTGCTCGCCGCCGAAGCCGAGAAAGACTTCGACCCCATCGACCTCGTCTATCCCGGCGAGGTGCCTTACTTTGACCGCTACGACGAGTTTGTTCCCGAAGAGCTCGTGCGCAAGGGCTTTGCCGAAGGCGTGCTCGACATCGAAGGCATGAAGCAGCGCGTTCTCGGCTGGCGCGACCACGCCTAAGACCAGTCTTTTTGGGACGAGTAGACTTATTTGTCGTGAAGGACGGTGCCGAGGAAGTCGGTGTCGAAGGGCACGGCTTCGGCAAAGGCGTAGTTGCCGTCGCTGGCGATGAGCAGGTAGTTTTCCTCGCCGCCGAACTCCGCATCGCCACATGGGACCACCCAGGCGTGGGCGAATACCTCGAGTGCCGTGGCAGCGCAATCGCGCAGGAACGTCACATCGCTCCCCTCGCTTGCGCTCACGATATTGGCCACGTAGATGCCGCCGGCATTCAGGCTGCCCCGCACTAGACGCAACGCCTCAACGGTCGCCAGCTCGCGTACGGGCTCGGCACCGCCAAAGCAATCGCTCACGACCACGTCGTAGCGACGATGACCCACACTCGTCACACCCAGATACGAGCGAGCCTCAGCAGTAATCACCCGCAAGCGGTCGCCCACCGTGCGCTCCAGCTCGTCCAGATAGAACCAACGGCGCGCCAGGCGCGTAATCTCTCCGTCATACTCGATAACGTCCATGCGCAAGCCCTCGTGCGACATCAGCGCAAACTTGGGATAGGCAAACCCGCCGCCACCCAGCATGAGCATACGGTCGATGCCGTGACCATAAGCGTCGTGCATTGCACCCTCGGCCTCAAACACGTCGTCAAACGCACGATAGTACGCAAAGACGGGCTCAGCCCAACGCTCGCCAACGTAACTCGCGCTTTGGTAGACGCCGCCTTGCACCAATACGCGGACTTCGTCGCCGCCCTCGTCGTGCACGCGCTTCACACGCGCCAACCCATTGCAGGTTCGCGCAACCTGCAGACAGGCAACACGAACAGCGACAGCGGCCGCACCAAGCGCCGCGGCTCCCAGAGCAACGCCGGCAACGACGCCGGCAGAAACACTCGGCTTGTTCATCTAGAGCTCCTTTTGCAGATAAAGGCCATGGTCATAAAATCCAAGATGGCGATAGTACTCGCGCGTACCAATCGCGCTGATCACGTTGATGCGCGCATAGCCGGCATCCCGGGCAATCTCGCACGCACGCTCTACGAGCAAACGCCCCAACCCGTGATGCTGCGCCGCCTGGCCCTGGTCACCCACGCGTGCCGCCATGCCATACACGTGCACCTCGCGAATCATCGCCTCGTCCGGCGTCGTCGGCAACTCGTCCGCATGCGCGGCAACAAACGAATGGTCGGGCAGCGACAACCGCAAAAAGCCCGCGATCTTGCCCTGCGGCGTCACCCACTGCAAAAAGCGCTCGTAAGTCACTGGCGTCTCGTACGCCACTTCCTCATCAAGAGATAGCTCATCCAAGTCGGCACCCGCCGTACTGATCTCGCGATAGCGAATCTCGCGCACCGTCGCACCATCGCCCCGAGCAGCCAGACGGTTCTCAACGAGCTGACGCAGGTTGGGTTTCTTGTTGCCCACCATAATGTCGTCGGAGCTAAAGTCGCGGATCATGCGACTGATACGGCAGAACGCCGGCGTCACCACGATGTCGTCGGCCAGCACATCGAGCAGCTCTTCCTCGGTATAGGGACGCCACTCGCCGCGCTCATAGCAGCCCACCAGACGCGAGCCCTCGATGAGCGCACACGGGTAGACCTTGACCTCGTCGGGCATAAAGGCCCCTTCGGTCATAAAGCGTTCGTAGTCGCGCTTATCCCCCTCCGGCGTGGCGCCCAGCAGGTTAAGCATAAAATGCGCATGGATCTTAAAGCCAAACAGGCGCGCAAGCGAAAACGCCCGTTCAATCTGCGCCACCGAAATGCGACGCTCGTTGATATCGAGCAGGTGCTGGTCGAGGCTCTGGATACCCATCTGGATCTTGGTGCAGCCCAGGCGGCGGATGAGCGTAAGCGCCTGCGGCGTTACGGCATCGGGGCGCGTCTCGATAACGAGTCCCACCACGCGATGCTTCGCCGTCTCGTTGATGCGCTGCTGACGCTCGAGCTCCTCCATCGTTGCCGTCTGCCACTCAGTGACCTTGTCCCACGGCGTACCGGGACCGTACAGACGACGCACCGCACGGTTATAGCCGCCCACGGCAGCATCCACACGCCCCTGCTCGTCGGCAACGCCGGCAGCAAGCTCGACCTCGTCTGTCGCAATGCCGGCGGCCCGATAGCGCTCACGGCGCTCTGCTACCACAGGCGGCAGGGCATCGGCGGGAGCGTCATCGAGCAGACGCCCCGCCTCGGCACGACTGATGCCCGGACGCGCCAACATGGGGTTAGCCGCCACACCAGCCACGGCATCGTCATTGAGCGCGCGGAAGAGCTCCGACATAAACCACGTCTGATACCCTTGCGGATAGTCGCTCCAGGTACCGCCGAGCACAATGAGCTCAATCTTATCGGTCGCATGCCCCATCTGCGAAAGCGCGGTCAGACGAGCGCTTACCTGCAGATACGGGTCAAAGCAATTTTGCTCCGCACGGGCGCACGCCGGCTCGGCGTGCAGATAGCTTTTGGGCATGCGCAGATCGTTGGGGCAAAATAGGCAATCGCCCGAGCATGGCCAGGGCTTGGTGATGACGGTAATGGTCGCCACGCCCGAAGCCGTGCGACGAGGCTTCATGCGTAGCACCTGCAGCAGTCGACGTTCCAGCTCGGCATCGACATTCCACCCAGCCCAACGAGCCGGCTCCTCACGTTTTACCCGCTGGTAAAACGGCAGCAGACGGCGCTTGGCCAAATCGCGTTTGTCGGCACCCTCACAACGCGCCTCGGCATGTATCAGTTTGACGAGCGCTTTGTCGTCCACGGTCTCGCCGCGACGCAGAGCCTCGAGTATGTTCAAGATAATCTGTTCCATGCCCCCATTGTAAAGGCAAAGGCGCCGGAGCCGATCTCGGCTTCGGCGCCTTCATCAAACAGCGCGTCTATGTCTTCGCCTAGGCTTTCGTCTGCCTCACTACTCCGAATCAAACGACATGTCGCCCGAATCGACTTCAAAACGATACGTGGCAGACTTATCGCCGTTATCGAATTCAAGATTCAAAATGGTCTCGCCGTCGTAGCCAAGCGGAAGGAAATCGCTCTCGAAGTCGCCACTGCCCAAGGTGAGGCTCGCCTTAAAGCCCGTAGAGCTCGGAACCGTCATCTCCACATCGCCCGAGCCCACGCTCACGTCCATCGACTTCGCGGGGGCCTGGTAGAGCTCGAATGTCACATCGCCCGAACCGACCTCAGCGCTGAGCGCATCAGTCACGCTGCCCGTAAACTCTACATCTCCCGCACCCAGGAAAAGGTCGAAACCATCACAGGTGACACCGGCAATCTGCAGATCGCCCGAGCCCACGTGCGCGTTGACTCCCTTCAGATGTTCGGCAACACGGCGCGGCAGCTCGACCGTAACCGAGCGATCGATTGCCTTACCGTCATCACTTCCAAACTGGGAAACCTTGAGCGTCGAGTCCTCGACGGATGCGATGTTTTGCGTCGCGGCCTTGGAGGCATCCATACCATTGGCAACGCGTCCCCGCTCGATAACGCGAGCCTTGTTGCCATCAACAACCTTGACGTCCACCGTAGCCGCAGCGATATCGAAATCGAGGTAGCGGAACTCATCGGCATCAAAAGTCGTGCTCGAAAGCTGCTGAGGCCGAGCAGAATAGTTACCGCTATTCAAGGAATCGTCCTCGTCAAACATATCGTCAAAATCAGACAAATGGCCAGATAGAATACCGGTCGTACGCACCATATCGGAATGAGCCAATAGCCGCGAAGTGCCAAAGACAAGCCCGATGATGAGCACAAACGCTCCGATGCCAACGCCCAAGCGTACCTTGGATTCATGCGAAAGCTTCATCATTCATCACCCTCTTTGGCGATCGGGTCAGCGGTAGTCACGGTAGCCACGTCAGTATCAACCGGAGCGGAAACATCCTGAGCCCTAGCGACCACCGGCGCCGAACCAACCTGAATATCTCCGCGCGCCCAATCGCCATCGAGTGCACGCGCCACCCAGTGATAGATGGGAATCGTAAAGAAGATCAGCGCAGCAAAGGGGCCGGCACCAAACAGGAACATCAGCAAAAAGAACAGCAGCCAACACACGGCCCAATACGGGAACGACTGGAACGGGCCCTTCACCGGAGTCGAGCCAACTGCGCCGCCACTCGTCGCCTGCGCCGTAGCGGCATTAGCGGCCTGTGCACTCCAGCTTGCCGCTTGCGCCGCCTTGGCGGCGGCGTCACTCGCCTGTGTTGCCGCCTCGGTAGCTCGTGCCGCCGCCTCATGGGTGCGTGCGCGCTCTGCCGCCTCGGCCTCGCGCTGACGAGCGCGGTCCTCATTCTCAAACTCGATATCGTCCTCAATCTCATCGCTCGGATTGAGCAGCTCGTCCAGGCTCACGCCATAGAGCTTGGCGAGCGAGATCAGGTTCTCGGTATCGGGCGAGCTCTCCGCACGCTCCCATTTACTGACCGCCTGGCGCGACAGCCCTAGCTTTCGCGCCAGCCCTTCTTGGCTAAAACCCTTGCTGCGACGAAGGTCGGCGAGCCGCTGCGCAGTTTCTACATTCATGGTTCCTCCTATGTGATGCCAGCCGTGCCGCCGGACCGTTTTTGTTCTTAAGGCGCCTTGCACAGTTAAAAATCTATCCGCCACCGCCAAAAGCATGCCACCTATTCTAGTGAGATTTTTGACAACCGGCGGTTGCGGGCACATATGAGCTGCGGAAATGTGTCCAAACAAAGCAATGACCCACGGCTCGGTTGTCCCCGTTGCGGCGTTAACGGTAGTATGGTCGTACTGTTTATTCCGCACCGCCAACGGAGGGAGTTCCGCGCCGTGAACCGCGATTTCGCCTCATCGCTCATCCAGCTCAACAATACGTTCTATCGCGAGCACTCCGCTTCCTTTTCCGATACGCGCCAGGCCCCGTGGCCCGGCTGGGTGCGCACCATGGACATCGCGCTCGGGCAGCTCAACGCCGCCACGATCGAGCATCCCGTCCGCGTCTTCGATCTTGCCTGCGGCAATATGCGATTCGAGAACTTTGCCGCCGGCGGCGCACTTGCCGCCAAGGGCGTCGACGGCGCAAATCCCTCGGCAGATGCCAGTTGCCCGTTTGAGTTCTATGGTGTCGACTCGTGTCAAGATTTGGCTATCGATGCACATGGCCACGCCCTGCGCATTCCCAACCTGCACTTCCAGGAGCTCGACGTGCTCGACGCCCTCATGAAGCTCAACCCCGCCGAGACGCCCGACGTGCTTTTCGACGCCCCGCTCGCCGACATCTCGGTCTGCTTTGGCTTTATGCACCACGTGCCGTCGTGCGAGTACCGCGTACGCGTACTCGACGCCTTGGTGCGGCAGACGCGCCCGGGCGGCATCATCGCCATCAGCTTTTGGGAGTTTATGAACGACGAGCGCATGGCGCGCAAGGCCGTTCGAGCCGAAGCCCGCGCCGAGCTCACCCCGCCGTTTGAGGGTTACGATTCCGCGCAGTTTGAAGCCGGCGACCACCTCATTGGCTGGCAAAACGACCGCCACGCCTACCGCTATTGCCATCACTTTGACGATCAGCAGATCACCGACCTGGTGCGCGGCGTCCGTACGTTCTACAAAAGCGGCGAGGTCCCCGTGCGCGAGCTTGAGCGCTTCCATGCCGACGGTCGCAGCGGCGAGCTCAACCGCTATGTGATTCTCAAGCGTCTGTAGGCACCGACGACTCGCCGCCGAGCCGCACCGCATCTTTCGGGCAAACTATGCCCACCCTTTTTCAACCCATTGACGGAACGCGCAGCTATGCGTTCCATACTTATGACCAAGGAGCCTCATGGGAGCCGTCCACGTTCGCACGCCTAAGAACTTTGTGCTCGAGGAGCGCCTGGAGCGCTACGCCGATGCGATCGAGACGAACCCCGAGGCCTATGCCGGAGATTGGCGCGAAGCCTGTGCGCCAGTTGGCAGCAAGCCCTTCGAACACCTTCACCTGGATCTTGGCTGTGGCAAGGGAACGTACCTTGTAGAGCGCGCTCGCCGTGAGCCCACCACGCTCTTTATCGGTATGGACCAGGAGCCCATCTGCATCGCCTATGCCGCACAGAAAATCTGCGAGCAGGAACTGACCAACGCACTCGTCCTGCCCCGAGGCGCCGCATCGCTGCCGCAGCTGTTTGCCGCAGGCGAGCTCGATGCCATCACCATCAACTTTCCCACGCCGCAGCCCAAGGCCAAGTACGCCAAAAAACGACTCGTCCATGTCGACCATCTGATGCTCTACCGTCCACTCTTTTCAGCCGGTGCCACCGTCACGCTGCGCACCGACAGCAAGCCATTGCGCGACTACGCCCTGGGGCAGTTTGCCGCGGCAGGCTACGACACGCTTTGGGTAAGCGACGACGTCCGCCGCGACCATCCCGAGCATCCCGAGACCGAGTACGAGCGCCGCACGCGCGAGATGGGTGCCGCCGTCTATGGCATTTGCGCCACACCTGGAGCGCAGCCCAGCGATGAACAGCTCGCGGCGGGCCGCGCGCAGGAGCAAAGCCTAGCCTGCTACCTGCCCGATAACCTCGATGAGCTCGCCTATGTGCCTCTGGGCATGGAAGAGGCCGTCGAGAACTTTAGAAACCGTGCCCGCAAGGGCAAGAAGCGTCTACCGCAAGAGTCCTAGGGGCTTCTGATGGTCGCGGCGTTGGCAAACAAGCGCAAATAGGCGCCAGCGAACGGCCCTCAAACCTAAGTGAGTAGACTATTTTGCAATAGCCAAGCACAACTCGCATAGCGAAAAATAAAACCGACGCTCCTATAAGTTGTCAAGAGGCAGTTTGCGGGAGCGCTCTCTCCAATTCGCACAGGAGCTCGTAATACCTCCTCTCCAGTTTCGTCGACCGCCGTTTCCCCCGTTCCAAGTGCCCGAGTGTGGCTGCGGACAGGCCGAGCTCCGCGGCGGCCTGCTTCTGGATCACCCGCATCGCCTTGCGCATCCTCGCGAGCTCGGGGCCTTCCGGCGCGGCGCCGTCGGGGTTCGGGTCCATGAGCACGCGGTACACCTCCCGCGCTATGTAGCGCTTCAGGCAGCGGACCGCCTCCCGCCGGGACTTCCCCTCGGAGGTCCGCCTCGCCACGTACCTCCTCGTCCTCTCGTCGTACGCCATGCGCTTGATCGCGATCTCGTAGAGCGCCCAGTTCGCCTGCCGGTTGCCGCCGCGGTTGAGCCTGTGCCGGTCCGTCTTCCCGCTCGACGCGGGGATCGGGGAGGCGCCGCACATCATCGAGAACGCCGCCTCGCCCCTCAGCCTGCCGGGGTTGTCGCCGGCGGCCACGACCAGGGCGGCGGCGGTCGTGGTGCCGCAGCCCTCGACGCCGAGCAGCGCGGGCGCGTTCGCCTCCAGCAGCGCGCGGATGCGCTCGTCGAGGGACTCGACCTGGCTGCGGGCCTCCTTCCAGACCGCCGCGACGGACCGCAGCGAGGCCAGCACGC
>DBFDDV010000036.1:0-4783 GCA_048302525.1 Collinsella sp.
TCGAACTGTCGTCCTGCTGCTGGTTCTGCAGCTCCTCATCGGAGCCCAGCTCGACGGTGACCTTCTTCTCTTCCTTGCCGCGCATGAGCGTGATCTCGACCTTCTCGCCCACCTCGTGGCTGCGCAGCGCGATAATCAGGCCATCGGCGCTCGTAATCTCGTCGTCGCCCAACTTGGTGATGACGTCGCCCTCCTGAATGCCGGCCTTGGCGGCAGGACCGTCCTCAACGACGCTCGCCACATACGCGCCGCTATCGGTGCTCAGCTTGTTGGTGCGGGCGTTGAGCGCGTTGACGCTCGAAAGCGTAGCGCCCATGTACGGATGCACCGGCGTCTTGCCGCCGATGATCTGGTCGGCAATGTTCTTGGCGTAGTTAACGGGAATAGCAAAGCCCACGCCCGAGCTGGAGCCCGAGTAGCTCTCGATGAGCGAGTTGATGCCCACCAGCTCACCGTTGTCGTTGACGAGCGCGCCGCCGGAGTTGCCCGGGTTGATGGCGGCATCGGTCTGAATCATGTTGGCATAGATGGTGTTACCGCTGGTAGAGTTCATGGCCGTGGAGCGGTAGAGCGCCGAGACGATACCGGTGGAGACAGACTGCTCGTTGCCGAACGGCGACCCGATCGCCATGACCCACTCGCCCACGTTGAGCTTGGAGGAATCACCGATCTCGATCGGCGTGAGCTTGGAGGCGTCGGCGTCCTTGAGCTTGATGACGGCCAGGTCGCTCGAGGCGTCGTTGCCCACGAACTCGGCCTCGTAGGTGGTGCCGTCGTCCATGGTAACCACGTACTGGTCATAGCCATCGACCACGTGGTTGTTGGTGAGGATGTGGCCCTCGGTATCGAGCACCACGCCCGAACCGACGCTGCCCGAGCTGTCCGACTCGTCGGCAGACTGCGAAAGCGAGCCATTCTGGCTACCGCTCGAAGTGGCGGTAATGGAAACGACGGAGGGCAGGGCCTTGGCAGAAACGGCCTCGGCCAACGTGGTGTCCTCGGAATCAATCGTAATCTTTTGCGTCGATGAGCCCGAAGCGCCCGCCGTCACGGCGTTCTTGCCGCCGCCAATGTTGAGCGTGCCGCTCATGATAAGCGCGATGACCAGCAGGGCACCGCAGGCGCAGCCGGCGAGCGCCGTAATAAAGATCGGCAGCTTTTTGGTCTTGGTCTTGACCACCGTGTGCTTGTTCACGACCTGTTGGCCGCCCAGCGGCTTGCCGGTCTGCGTGTCGAAGGCCTGCACGTAGGGAATGTTGCCATCGGCAGGCGTCGACTCCACCTGCACGCGCGGCTGCTGCTGAGTCTCGCCGGCGTGGTCCGCATCCTGGGGGCGCTGGGAATCGTTCTCGCTCATAGCTGCGATCCTTTCGTCAAATAACCAAAGGCCCGCCAAACATGTGGCGGGCCATCATTGTTCACGTTGAGTTGTACCCCAATATGCGGGCACAAGTGTATGAGAACGCAATCTTTTAGGAAGGCTTAAGTTCTGCTGCAGATTCGAGAGGAACCCGCACCCGCGTCAAAACCACCACAAAGGTGCCTGTCCCCTTTGTGGTGGAAAGCTAGTCCTTAAACAGATAGCCCACGCCGCGGACGGTGGTGATATGTGCCGCAATCTGCGGGCCCACCTTGGAGCGGATGCGTCGGATGTGCACGTCGACGGTGCGCGTGCCGCCGCAGTACTCAAAGCCCCACACGCGGTGCAGCAGCACTTCGCGGCTGTAGGCGCGGTTGGGATGCGTCGCCAAAAAGCTCAGCAGCGAGTACTCCATCAGCGTCAGGTCGATAGGCTCGTTATCGAGCGTTACCTGGTAGGTAGCCAGGTTAATCTCGAGGTTATCGATGTTGAGTACATCGTCGGCGGTGACGGTCTCCTCCTCGCCCATCAGGCGCTGCGCGCGAGCCTTGAGCTCGTTGGGTGTCGCCGTGGGGCATACAAAGTCGGCATGCGCGTGATTGGGCAGGCGCAAGGTACCGAGCGCCTCGTCGTCGACGATCACCAGCATGGGGACGCCGCCGCGGTCGTCAAGCCACTTGGCAATCTGATCGATGCGGTCGCTGCGGATTCCATCGGAATCGAGGATCAGCAGGTCAAAGTCGTGCGCCGCAGTCGGCGAATCGGGGGTGGCCAGGCTCACCTCGACACCCAGGGTGGTCGTCAAGCTGCGGGCAAACTCGTGGAAGCGCGTCGTGCGCGCCATGAACAGGGCACTCTTTTCGGACATATCGGCCTCCAAAAAAATGAGCTCAATCGTACTGAAACAAGCCAGCGCGATTAGGAGTTCGCCAGGTAGTGCTTAATCTCCCACTCGGTGATCGTAGACTCGAACTTATGCCACTCGTCGCGCTTCTTTTTGAGGAAGAAGCTGTGGATGTGCTCGCCGAGGGCATCCTTCATAAACTGCGAGTCCTCAAACACGTCGAGCGCCTCTTTGAGCGAGCGCGGCAGCGGCGTGTAGCCGGCCTCGAGCATCTGACGGTCGGTAAGCTTGAGCGTCTCGGCCGTTGCCTCGGGCGGGAGTTCCAGCTTGCGCTCGATGCCGTCCAGACCAGCCGCCAGCGTGACGGCGTTGACCAGGTACGGGTTGGCCATGGGGTCGGGGCTACGAAGCTCGATGCGCGTGGACAGCTGCTTGCCGGGCTTGTAGACCGGAATGCGGACCATGCTCGCGCGGTTGCGCAGGCCCCACGTGGCGTACTGCGGCACGGAGTCGCCGCCCGTGGTGATGCGCTTGTACGAGTTGACCGTGGGGTTGGTGATGGCGCTAATCTCGCGGGCATGCGCCAGGATGCCGGCCATGTAGTGCTTGGCGATATCGGAGAGGTGGTACTTCTCGTCGTCCTCGCCCCAAAAGACGTTGTTGCCGTCGTGGTCGAATAGCGACTGGCACAGGAACATAGCGCTGCCGTCCTCGCCCGCCAACGGCTTGGGCATAAAGGAGGCGTGGCAACCGCTCTCGTAGGCCTGCTGCTTAATGATTAGTTTGGCCGTGGTGATGGCGTCGGACATGCTCAGGGCCTCGGCGTGGCGCAGGCTCATGCCGTGCTGCGAGCGGCCGGCAGCGTGGAAGGTGTACTCCACGGGCACGGACATCTTCTCGAGCGTGAGAACCGTGTTGCGGCGCAGGTCGCGGGCGGCATCGCTCACCGAAAGATCGAAGTAGCCCACGTTGTCGAGCGGCTCGGGCGTGTGCTCGTCGGGGAAGTAGTAATACTCCAGCTCGGCGCCCACGTTGAGCAGGTAGCCAGCCTTCTCGGCCTTGCGGAACATGCGGCGCAACGCATCGCGCGGATCGCCGGCGAAGGGCTTGCGGTCGGGGGTGCACACGTCGCAGAACACGCGGGCGACGCCGTTGTGGCTCGGGCGCCACGGCAGAATCTGGAAGGTCGAAGCATCGGGGAATGCGAGCATGTCGGCTTCCTCGGGCGTAGCAAAGCCCTCGATGGCGGAGCCGTCAAAGCCAATACCCTCCTCAAAAGCGACCTCGAGGTCCTCGGGGCTAATGGCAAAGTTCTTGAGGCGGCCGAGAATGTCGACAAACCACAGACGCACAAAGCGGATGTCACGCTGCTCTACGGAGCGAAGTACGTAATCGATGTTCTGCTGGTTCATGTCGCTCCCCTTTCTTTCGGGCGGGTTTCGACTGGTCTATATCGCAGATACTATCGCAGAAAAATGTTTCCGCAGGGTTAAAGCGTATCAAGCGCTCAAAAAACGTGCGCGAACAGGCCGTTGCGAACGAGCGGTTAGCGCGAGGTCGATGCGCGGTGTTCGATGTGGCCGGGGATCTCGATGCGTTTGGGCGCCAGCTTTGCGGCCTCGCCCACAGTAGTGGTAACAACGTCGATGCGCTCGGACAGGCGCTCGACCACGCGCTCGGCGATGGTAAGGGTGTCTTGCGCGGCCGTGGTCACGCCGCCAAAGAGCACGTGATTCCAGGGGTAATCGTCAAACGTTGCGATCTTGAGACCCGCCGGCAGCGAGGGACCAAGCTGCGCCAGTGCCTCGGTCAGACGCAGGAAAACCAGGCCGTTGACGGCAATGAGGCCGAGCTTTTTGCCTGCATAGCCGCGGATGGTCTCGTCCAAGCGACCGACGCCCGTGGCGCCACCGTCGGCCAGGGTGACGACCTCGCCCGCAAGGCCGCGGCGCGAAAGCTCGTCGGCAAAGGCCTCGGCGCGCTCTCGACGCACGGGGCTATCGTCACTTGCCTCGGTGAGCAGGCACAGACGCTCGCTGCCCGCAGCTGCCAAGGCATCTACCAAGCCGGCGACCAGCTCACGGTTGTTAGATGTCACCAGGTCAACACCGCCGTCGGCAACGTCGCGGTCGAGCAGCACAACGGGCAGACGTCCCGCTGCCGCGGCGATCGCCTCGTCATTGCCTCCGCAGGTGTTGACGACCAGGCCGTCCACGCCGGCATCGATAAGTCTGGTGAGCGACTCCGCTTCCTTAGCGGGGTCGTTGCCGCTAATGGCCGTCATGAGCGAGCAGCCGCGCGCCGCGGCGCTGGCGGAAAGGCCCTCGAGCATGGCGCTCGAGAACGGGTTGGCGATGTCAGCCAGAATCACACCGATGAGGTTCGTACGCGAGCTGCGCAGATTGCGCGCGGCGGCACGTGGGCGATAGCCGGTGCGCTCGATAACTGCCGCGATGCGAGCACGGGTCTCCTCGGTCATTTGCCCGGGGCGGTTGTTGAGGTAGCGCGAGACCGTGGCCGGACTCACGCCCGCCTCGGCGGCAATGTCCTTGATTCTCATCTGCGCCATAACGCACCCC
>DBFDDV010000037.1:0-4711 GCA_048302525.1 Collinsella sp.
CTGCTGGACGCCTACGGTGTGTGGGACGTGCCGCTCGGCGACCTCGACCTGACGCCGGGACTCATCGAGAGGGCGCGCGCCGAGAGGGGCGATGCCCCGCTGGCCTAGCCTAGAGGAAAAACGGAATAGACGGACCGACCGTCCGGCTGAGTCTGGGAAGAGGTGCCGGGCGGCGGGCGGAGCATGGCCACCGGACCCATCGAAACACATCTCCACCGTTCCTTCAACTGGGAAAACGGCGCCCCCGGACCCCAGGAGGGGCCGCGGGGGCGTTCAGCTAACTGCGGGAATGGCCTATTTGCTCAATGTGTTCGGCTGAGATCGGAAATCAACCGCTAAAACGCGGTGAACGGCAGGGCCACAAAACGCATACGCCTAAACCGCACATTCCTCGCGTTCGGCATCGAGACGTGCCTTAACGGCATCGGCGGCGATGTGATACGAGAAGCCCTTGCCCATCAAAAACCGAACCAGTTTTTCAAATCCGCGTGTCTCTGGAACACGCCGCTTGGCGAGCAGAGCTGACGCACGCGCCAAATCGTCTTCGACGGCAAAATAATCCTCGGGATAACCGGGAATGTCATCGAGCACAACATGACGGCGCTTGAGCTCTGTCTCGATTTTTCGCTGTCCCCAACCGCGCCGCTTGCGCTCCTCGATAAAGTACGAGCAAAAGCGGCTCTCGTCTAAAAAGCGATACTCGGTGGCGCGCTCGACGGCGAAATCAATCGCAGGCTGGTGAAAGCCGTAGCGAGCCAGCTTGTCACGGACCTCACCCGTCGCATGGTCGCGGCGCGATAGCATCTCGGTCACCATGGTAAGTGCACATTTACGCTCGATGAGCTGCACCGCCTCACGAAAGTTGTCCCAATCACAGGGAAGATCGGGGCGGTTTTTGACATACAGCCGCGCGACCCGCACGGGAATCCAAATGGACCGCTCAAAACCGCCCTCAAGCTCACAATCGATATGTGCGCAAGGCTTTTTGGACGCATACCCGCTCGAGAACGAGGAGGCCGCCTTCTTATCGGGAAAGACGACCGTGGCCTCGGTCACCGTATACGACATGAGCGTAACCGCTACTCGTCGTCATCATCGAGCATGGCGGAACCATCGATGGCGTAAAGCTCGTCAAACTCCTCAGGCGCAGGCTGATCGGTCAGCTCGACCTCAGACGGAGCATCGTCATCAAACTCAAGCCCGCAGGCAAGGCGGACCTTATGCTCAATCTCGTCAGCGCAATCGGGGTGTTCGCGCAGGAACGCCTTGGCGGCCTCGCGACCGTTGCCGAGCTTGTCCTCGCCATAGGCAAACCAGGAGCCCATCTTCTTGCAGATGCCGCACTCGACAGCCATGTCCAAGATCGAGCCCTCCTTAGAGATGCCCGTACCATACATGATGTCGAACTCAGCAGAACGGAACGGAGCCGCCACCTTGTTCTTAACGACCTTGGCGCGCACGCGGTTACCGATAACCTCGTCCTTAAGCTTAATGCTGTCGATACGGCGAATGTCGATACGCACCGAAGAGAAGAACTTAAGGGCGCGGCCGCCCGTCGTAGTCTCGGGGTTGCCGAACATGACGCCGATCTTCTCACGCAGCTGGTTAATGAAGATGCACGTCGTGTTGGACTTAGACAGCGAGCCGGCGAGCTTGCGGAGCGCCTGGCTCATCAGGCGAGCCTGAAGACCGACCGTAGTGTCGCCGATCTCTCCCTCGATCTCGGCACGCGGGGTCAGCGCGGCGACGGAGTCGACGACGATGGCATCGATGGCGCCGGAACGCACGAGCATGTCAACAATCTCAAGCGCCTGCTCGCCCGTATCGGGCTGGGAAATGAGCACCTCGTCGATATCCACGCCGATGCGCGCGGCATACGTGGGATCAAGCGCGTGCTCGGCATCGATAAATGCCACAACGCCACCCATAGCCTGGGCCTCTGCCAAAATCTCGAGCGAAAGCGTCGTCTTACCGGAGGACTCAGGACCGTAAATCTCGACGATACGGCCGCGCGGCACACCGCCGATACCCAGAGCGGCATCGAGTGCCAGAGCGCCCGTAGGGATGGCCTCGACCTCGAGCTCGGGACCACCGTCGCCGTACCTCATGATGGAACCCTGGCCGAATTTCTTCTCGATCTCGGCCTTGGTGGTGGCGATCATCTCATCGCGCTCTTTACCCGTCGTGCGAGCATGAACGGTACGTACGGGACCTGAATTCTTGGCCATGAATAGCCCTCCTCTTAACAACCTGCATCGATAATAAACGAACGGCTGTTCGTGGTCAACCGTTCAGCCCAATCATATGCAGGCGGTCTTTCCAAAACCCAACCAAACGCCGACCAAACACTGACCAAATGCTTGACCACAAAGGACCAAATATGAACAAGGCAGGCAAAAATACATCTACAACCAGCACAAACGCCAAATGAGCCTAAGGTCCCTATCTCCACAATTAAGGGGCTCGGAGGCCCCTTAAAACACGTCTATTCCATAGAGTTGAGCACAAGGGCAATGCGACCCAATGCCTCCGTGACCGCATGGGCACGAACACACGAACGGTCGCCCTCATAGTGGCAGCGCACAGAGTCCACGACCGGCACGCCCCCATCGGCGGAACGATGCGCCCAGCCAATATAGAAAGTGCCCGCCGGATCGTCCTCAGTACCACCGCCGGGGCCGGCATAACCCGTTGCGCTCACTGCAATATCGCTCTGGTACAGCTCCAGCGAACCCGACGCCATCTCGCGCGCAGTCTGATGCGACACCGCAGTGTAACGGTCGAGCGTCTCCTGCTCAACACCCAGCACGCGATGCTTAATCTCATCGCAGTAGGTCACCGCACCGCCACGCAGCACCGCCGAGGCACCAGGGATATCGGCGATCGTCGAGGCGATCATGCCAGCTGTCAGAGATTCAGCCGTCGAAACCGTCACACCACGAAAGCTTGCACGCTCGACAATATCGCGTGCGAGCTCTTCGTTATGGGCGGCAATCTGCTCAAATGATTCCGTCATGCCTACCAGGACCTAGACGGAAAAGACTATCTTGCGGCAGTTCCAGAAGTACTGGGCGCCCGAGATAACGGTCAGGACAACGGCAACGGCGTACAGGAAGCGCGACACCGAGTAGATGCCGAGCGTCAGCGCCACCGGGCCAAGGTGCAAGCCGGCCATAGCAAAAACGCACAGGTAACCGCAAATGGAGACCATCGTGGTTGCCGTCTTGTACTTGCCGAGCTTATCGGCCGCAACGACCACACCGGCCGCACTCGCGACCATGCGAAGGGCACTCACCAGAAGCTCACGGAACAGGATAATGAACACGGACCACACGGTCACCGCGCCAAAATCCAAGAACAGCAGCAGGGCCGAGAACACGAGCAGCTTATCGGCGATGGGGTCCAAGAACTTACCGAAGTCGGTGATCTCGTTGCGCGAACGCGCCAGATAACCGTCGACCTTATCGGTGCACGACAGAATCACATACAGAATGAAGGCAGCGGCGGCGAGCGGGCCGTCGAAGGCACTCCAATCCGTACCGGCAACACTCGTGTGAGAAAGCGCCGACACGATCATGAACACCGGGATAAAGACGATGCGAACGCACGTCACGATGTTGGCGGGCGTCCAGACACTCGTCAGTTCCTTATTGCTCTCGTTAGCCACGACGCTCTCCTACTCCACAACATGACCGATAAGCTCATAGCAGAAGCTATCGGTAAACTCGACGGTCAGAATATCGCCCACGGACGCCTCGCTGGCGTCCAGATGCACCGCGCCATCGGAATCGGGCGCCTGGAACCAGGCATGGCCGATCAGCTCGGCGCCATCCTCGGTCTCTTCGATACCGTCGACGATCACCTGGGCGCGCTCGCCCACATGTGCGGCAGTGGCGGCAAAACCGAGCGACTCGGCCAGGTCCATGGCCTCCTGGGCGCGCTCGAGCTTGACCTCTTCGTCGACCTGACCCTCCATCTTAGCGGCCAGGCTGCCCTCCTCCTGCGAGTAGGCAAAGACGCTCGTGTAGTCAAAGCCGACGGTGTCCATAAAGTCGATAAGGTCGCGGAACTCGTCGTCGGTCTCGGTCGGGAAGCCGACCATGGCCGTGGAACGGATCACGATGCCGGGGATACGCTCACGCAGATCGCGGAACAGGTCCTCGAGCTCCTGGCGTGAACCGGAGCGACGCATGGCCTTGAGAATGCGCGCGTCGCAGTGCTGCACGGGGATATCGATATAGGGCAGCACCTCGGGCGTATCGCGAATCGTCTCGATGAGTTCGTCAGTCATGCCCTCGGGCTGCAGATAGAGCACGCGGACCCAGACGTTGTGCGGGCGCACGGCCTCGGCGACGGCACGCAGCAGCTGCGCCAGATTGCGCGGCGAGCCATCGGCGACGTCCTCGTCGGCAAAGTCGGTACCCCAGATGCCCGTGTCCTGGCCGATCAGCACGATCTCGCGCACACCGCCGGCAACCAGGTCGCGCACCTCGGAGATGATGCTCTCGGCATTGCGCGAATGATAGCGGCCGCGGATGTAGGGAATCATGCAGAAGCTGCAGAAGCGGTTGCAGCCATCGGAAATCTTGACGTAGGCGACAGCACCCTCGACGGTACGTTTGACCTGCGGGATATAGGCTGCAATCTCGCGCTCGACACCCAGCACGCCATCGATGACCGCCACGATGCCGTCCTCCTCGTCGGCCTTCAC
>DBFDDV010000038.1:0-3408 GCA_048302525.1 Collinsella sp.
TGCCCCTGGATTGGGTCATAGTGTCTGTCGGTACCAAAACATCGGCATCCCCAAGGGATCATTTGCACCAAAAAATGAGAGTGGATAATCTCCCGGTTTGAGCCCATATTCATGCTCAAGGTGGGAGATTATCCACTCTCGTTTTGTTTGTTGATTTCGATGCCTACATTTGTAGGAACAGTTCGTGGAGGCGGGTGTCTTCGTCGAGTTCGGGGTGGAAGGTTACGCCGAGCTGGTTGCCCTGGCAGGCGGCGACGATTCGCCCGTCGACTTTCGCTAAGGCCTTGGCGTCTCCGTGGACCTCGACGATGCGGGGCGCACGGATAAACGTTAACGGCACTTTACCGTCGATGCCGGCTACCTGCCCCTTGGTTCGAAAGCTGCCGAGCTGCCTGCCGTAGGCATTGCGCTCGACAAGCACATCCATGGTTGCCAAACGGGGCGTGCCCTTATCGTCGTGGGCGGCAAGGTCGTGAGCCAGTAGAATCAGGCCGGCGCAGGTGCCCAGGACGGGCATGCCTTCAGCGATACGGGCACGAAGCTCCTCGAGCATGCCCAACTCATCAAGCAGCTTCCCTTGAACGGTGGACTCGCCGCCGGGAAGTACCAGACGGTCAAAGTCCTGCTTCAAATCAGCCGCCTGCCTCAGCTCAATACAACGTGCGCCCAGCTCGGACAGCCTCGACTCGTGCTCGGCAAAAGCACCTTGGACCGCCAGCACGGCGACCGTTTGGTCTGCATAATCGCTCATGTGCGATCCTTTCTGCTGGACTAGCGCCCGCGCTCCTCCATGATAATCTCGATCTCGTCGGCGTTGATGCCGACCATGGCCTCGCCCAGGTCCTCCGAAAGCTCGGCGATGAGCTTGGCGTCGGTGAAGTTGGCCACGGCCTTGACGATGGCGGTGGCGCGCTTGGCGGGATCGCCGCTCTTAAAGATGCCTGAGCCCACAAAGACGCCCTCGGCACCCAGCTGCATCATCAGCGCGGCGTCGGCGGGGGTCGCTACGCCGCCGGCGGCAAAGTTCACGACGGGGAGCTTGCCCGTGGCATGGACCTCGCGCACCAGCTCGACCGGAACCTGCAGCTGCTTGGCTGCCTCAAAGAGCTCGTCGTCACGCAGGGCAACAACGTCGCGGATCTGCTTTTGGATCTTGCGCATGTGACGCACGGCCTGAACGACGTCGCCCGTACCCGGCTCACCCTTGGTGCGAATCATCGTGGCGCCCTCGGCAACACGGCGCAGCGCCTCGCCCAGATCGCGGGCGCCGCAGACAAACGGCACGTCAAACTGGGTCTTGTCGATGTGGTAGACATCGTCGGCGGGGGAGAGAACCTCGGATTCATCGATGTAGTCGATCTCGATGGCTTGAAGGACCTGCGCCTCGACGATGTGACCGATGCGGCACTTGGCCATAACGGGGATGGAGACTGCGTCCTGGATGCCCTTGATCATCTTGGGGTCGCTCATGCGCGAGACGCCGCCTGCGGCACGGATGTCGGCCGGGATGCGCTCGAGTGCCATGACGGCGCAGGCGCCTGCATCCTCGGCGATGCGTGCCTGCTCGGGCGTGGTGACGTCCATGATGACGCCGCCCTTGAGCATCTGCGCGAGCTCGCGGTTGAGTTTGACGCGATCGGCCTTGCTGGTCTGTTCTGCCATGGTTGCTCCCTTGGTTGGCATGTGCATTGCTTGACGGAACATCCTATCGGGGAGCTGGGTATGGCGAAATACTCAGTTTTCGAGATAATAACAAGGTCAGACTAATGCCAGATTGAATGACTTAATAAGGTCAGGTGACAAACTCATGCTTGACTACAATTTGGAAAAACGCGGCGAAGCATCGCTCTATGAGTATGTTTACCAGCAAATTCGAGATGATATCGTAGCTGGACGCATTGCGGCGGGGGAGCATTTGCCGTCTAAGCGCGCCTTTGCCAGTCATCTGGGTATCAGTGTCATTACCATCGAGAATGCATATAGCCAGTTACTTGCTGAGGGCTATATCTGCTCAATGCCGCGGCGTGGCTACTACGCTTGTGAGCTTCCGGATGCACCGGTTTTGCCTTTGGCTGCGGGGAGCATCGACCGAGATACCGTCTCTGTGGGCCCCAGCGCGCATGATGTCAACGGACGGACCGAGCAATTCGCCCCGCTCTCTCCTTCCGCTTTGGAGGCGGCACGGCTTTGGCAAAGCGCACTGCGGGCGACGCTGGCATCCGAAGACGAACGCGAAATCTTTTCGACCGCGCCGGCACAGGGCACCGCGCGGCTACGACGCGCTATCGCTCACCATCTGCGTGGGACGAGGGGCATGAATGTCGATCCCGACAACATCGTTATCGGTGCGGGCGCCCAGCTGCTCGATACCATGTTGGTTCAGTTGCTTGGAGCCGACAAGGTGTATGCCGTTGAGGATCCGGGCTATTTGCGCCTGACGCGCATCTATCAGGCTATGGGCTGCAAAGTTCGACATGTCCCGTTGGATGACGACGGCGTGGACCTGAGCGCTCTGCAGAAAACCGGGGCCGATGTCCTTCACCTTATGCCGTCCCATCAGTATCCGACCGGCCTTGTGACGAGCATTGCGCGTCGCTATGCGCTTCTGAGCTGGGCCGCCGAGCGACCAGATCGGTATCTTATCGAAGATGACTTTGATTGTGAGTTTCGCCTTGCCGGGAAGCCGATTCCCGCGCTCGCGTCGATAGATGCCGCCCAGTCGGTTATCTACACCAACACGTTTTCGAAGAGTCTGTCGTCCGCATTGCGTTTGGCGTATATGGTCCTGCCCGATGAGCTGATGGAGCGGTTTAGGCACAACCTTGGTTTTTACGCCTCATCGGTGAGCTCTGTTGACCAGGTCGCTTTGGCTCGTTTGCTGGAATCGGGTGATTACGAGCGACATGTGAACCGCGTGCGCGTTCGTGCTCGTGAGGCGCGTGATGGCCTAGCTGCGCTTGTGCGGAAAGCGTTTCCAGCAGGGGAGGTTTCGATCGAGCATGCGGACGCGGGCCTTTACTGCACCGTGGTTGCGGAGCGCGGAGCGGGTGGAAGCTCTTTTGTGCGGGCCCTCACGCGCTCGAGTATCCCGTTCGTCGATGTCAGTGACTGCTTTTGGTGCGCTGATGGCGCATCTGTCCCTGAAAACTCAACTCAAATTCTTGTTCAGTATGACGATTTGAGTCCAAAAGTGCTTAATACCTTGGAATTGCAGCTAATGGGGGCACTCTGCAATCTAAGTGAGTAGACTTTTGGCACTTTGGCGACCAGGCAGTTTTGTACCAAGCTATCTACCTGCACTGATAATTGTCCTTGGGGGAAGCGGGCACTGCGGGGGCGCGTCAACAGCGCGCGATTTCCGCGTCGCAGCGCTACCCTGATGCTGAACGCCGGGACGATGACCCACTG
>DBFDDV010000039.1:0-12099 GCA_048302525.1 Collinsella sp.
ACCTATGAACAGGTCGATAAGAACTACACCGATTCCGAGACCGGCGAGACCATCAATCTGGGCCAGGATATCTTCGCGGTCCTGCAAGCGCCCACTAAGGGCATCCAGGAGGCTGCCGACGTCGTTGCGTTCGTCTTATTGATTGGCGGATCGTTCGCAATCATCACCAAGACCAACGCTTTGAATGCCGGCATGAGCCGTGTGGTTAAAAAGCTCAAGAACAAGGACATCCTCATCATTCCCATCACGATGACGTTGCTGTCCATTTGCGGCACTACGTTTGGTATGTCTGAGGAAGCCCTGCCGTTCTATGCCATCTTCATTCCCATCATGATGGGTATCGGCTATGACTCGATGACGGCATTCATCATCTGCTTCCTTGGTCCTAACCTGGGATATTGTGCTTCGACCATCGACCCGTTTAATGTTTTGATCGCCCAAGGCATCATTGGCATCGAGGGCAATCCGCAACTGTGGCTGCGCGCCGTTTCTTGGGTCATCTTCACTGCCGTCGGTATCGCATGGGCCATGCGCTACGCCATGCGCGTCAAGAAAAACCCCGAGTCGTCCATTACGTACGAGGACGATAAGCTCAAGCGTATTGAGTTTTCCGTGACCGATGCCTCCATCGAGGAAGAGTTCACTATCCGTCAGAAGCTCGTGCTTATCGATTTTGCTTGCGGTATGGGCATTATCGTCTGGGGTCTTGTTACCCAGGGTTGGTACATGAATGAGATTTCTGCTGTGTTCCTTGGCATGGGCTTGCTTGCCGGTATCCTGGGCGGCCTTGACCAGCAGACGATCGCTGAGGAGTTCGTTAAGGGTCTCGCCGACTTTGCGTACGCTGCCATCGTTATCGGTATCGCTCGCGGTATTCTGGTCATCGCCGAGGGCGGCATGATCATCGACACCATTCTCCAGGCGCTCGCTACTGCGCTCGCCGGAGCACCGGCCGCCGTGTACACCACGTTTATGTATATCGTCCTTGGCCTGCTCTCTTTGCTGGTTCCCTCGAGTTCTGGCCTGGCGGCGCTCACCATGCCCGTTATGGGCTCCCTGACCGAGCTCATGGGCCTCAATCCCGAGGCGGCCGTCACCGCGCTCCAGTTTGCCAACCAGACCATCAACACCATCAGCCCCGTGGCGGGCATGACGGTCGCCGGCCTTGCCGTGGCTAAGATTTCGTTTGGCCAATGGTGGAAGACCATTTGGAAGTTCTTCATCTTCATGGTCGTGTTTGGCTTGGTCGTTACTGCCATTTCCGGCATGCTTCCGGCGTAGGTGGTTGTGATGTCTGATCGTTTGACGGTCCTGACGTCTAAGAGCGTCTTTACCGGTACGGGGGACCTGCCGTTTGAAGGTTTCGTAGCGGTCCGTGGCAATCGAATTGAGGCTGTTGGCACCAAGTGTGAGGTAGCTTCGTATTTGACCCAGGCGGACGAGGTAGTTGACCTGGGCGATCGCACTGTCATGCCTGGCCTGATCGATGTGCATACCTTCTATACAGGTTGGGCGCTGCGGACGTTGGGGTCTGATCTGTCCGGCATCGCTGATGCCAAAGAGGCTGTGTCGCTCTTGCGTGCATGGAAAGAAGATCATCCGGATTGCGCGGCGGCTTTTGGCCACAACCTACCCGAAACGTTGGCATCGGATGCCGAGAACGCAAATACGGCAGCTGTGTTTGACGATTGTTTTGGCGATATCCCCGTCGTCTGCTTTACATCGGGTGCGGAGACCTGCGTTCTCAATGCTGCCGCCAGTGCGCGATACGGCTTTACACCCCAGGCGTGCTATGCCGAGAAGATCTGGCGCATGATGAGCGATTTCCTCGCGCTGCCCGAGGTGCGTGCCGGGTATTCGGACTACATGAGCATGCTTAACGAACGCGGCGTTACCGCCATCAAGGAGATGGCGTTTGATGACTACTACGGCTTTGCCGACGAAATGGCTCGCCGTGAGGAATCTGGTGAGCTGACGGTTCGCGTCTCTATGATGTCGCAGCCGGTGGGTGCCGGTGCAAATCTGGCATATGCCCGCGAGGCACGAGAGCGCTTCCGGGGACCGTTCGTTCGTTTTTCTGGCTTCAACCGTATGACCGATCGCGGCGTATGGGCGGGGCTTGCCGAGATGATTGACCCCTATGCGGACTCGGCCGATGCGGGCGCTGCCGGCAAGACGGTCGTCGAGGAGCCAGAGTGGGATCTGATTGAGAACGAGCTGCGTGCAATTGATGCTGACGGCTTCCGATATTCCTTGCATTGCCAGGGCGATGGCGCCGTTCGTCGCACCGTGGCGCTCTATGCCTCGCTGCCTCGAGACGAGCATGGACGGATGCTTCGCCGCCATGCGATTACCGATCTCGAGAACTCTGACCCGACCGATCTTGTCGAGTTTGGCAAGTTAGGTGGAATTTGCGAGGTCTATCCGCAGATTCTGACGCTGGACCGGCGCGAGGATTGCCTGTCGATGATGCGTCGACAAATTGGCGAGACGCGACTTTTGCACAGCTGGAATCGCCGCGGCATGGAAGATTCCGGATGCACAGTGTGCTGCGGCACGGATCTGCCGCTGCTGATTCCGAGCCTGGGCGAGTCAATCTACAGCGCGTGCGGCGGATTCTTCGCCGACGGACTGCCCGTGAATGAGGTCAACACGCTGACGCTTGTCGAGCTCTTGCGCGCTTGGACTGCCGGGGGCGCGTACGACCTGATGCGCGAAGACGAGCTGGGTACACTCGAGGTTGGCAAGCTTGCCGATATCTGCGTGCTCGATCGGGATGTGTTCGACCTCGATTATCGCGACGCACGCGATCTTGCGGTTGACATGACGATGTCGGACGGACAAATCGTGTTCGATCGAAATAAGGAGGCATAAGATGTCTGAATCCAAACCGACGCTGCACCGCGAGCAGATTGCGGGCATGAATATCCACTACATCATGTGGTCGCTCGATTACTTCCTTGATGTGCAGCAGCGCTTGGGCTTTGAGTCCATTGAGCTGTGGTGTGCGGAGCCGCATGTGACGCTCGACCACACGGGCTACTTTGAGGCTGAGGTCCTGGCGAAAAAGGCTGCAGACCGTGGGCTTAGGTATCGTACTCTGTGCCCCGAGAATGTTGTCTATCCTTGGCAGTACTGCGCACGCAAACCGCTGCATGAACAGCGCAGCCTGGCGTACTTTAAGCACGGCATTGAGCTTGCCGAGGTACTTGGGTGCGACCGTATGTCCGTCAACTCGGGCTGGGGCGACTGGGACGAGGACCGCGAGGAAGCCTGGAAGCGCAGCCGCGAGCACTTGTCCATTCTGGCGGAGTATGCCGGCGAGCACGATCTGGTGCTTACGATGGAAAGCCTGCGTCCCGAGGAGAGCAACCTTGTGACGACGGTTTCCGATGCGAAGCGCATGATTGACGAGGTCGCGAGCCCGTACTTACAGCCCATGGTTGATACAACCGCGATGGGCGTTGCAGGCGAGACGCTCGAGGACTGGTTTGCCGCCTTTGGTGATGGGGCAATTCACGAGATGCACTTTATCGACGGTGACCCGTATGGCCATCTGGTGTGGGGCGATGGCAAGCACGATATGGACGCCTTCGTCGCCACGCTCAACGCCCATGGTTTCGACGGCATGCTGGGCCAGGAAATCACGGACGGTCGTTACTACGATGATCCGGCGGCGGCAGATGCCAAGAACATGGCCGCATTCGAGAAATATCTGATTGACTAAAACAACTATCGGCCACGCAGCCAACGTCATTGATTGCGGCCAAACAAGAAAGGAACTGGATATGAACGCACACGATCTGATCAAAGAGGCAATTGCCGAGAAGGGCAAGTTCGACAGCGTCTACTGGATTGCTTGCGGTGGCTCCATGATCGATTTGATCCCGGCCCATGAGCTTCTGCAGCGCGAGGCAACCACCTTCACTTCGTATATCTATACGGCTCGCGAGTTCGATATCATGCGTCCGCGTCGTCTGGGCGAGAAGTCCCTGGTCATCGCTTGTAGCCACAGTGGCAACACCCCTGAGGTCGTCGAGGGCTGCGAGATTGCCCTTGCTGCCGGCGCTACGGTGATCGCCCAGACCGACAACGCTGGATCTAAGATCGACACCGGTAAATGGACCACGTGGGTTTACCCGTGGGGCGAGGGCGTGCCGCAGGCCGAGGTCCCCGCTGGCATTTCGCTGTCGCTTGCGTCAGAGCTGCTCGATCAGCAGGAGGGTTACGCCGATCTTGCCGATATGTATGCCGGTATCGCCGAGATGGATAAGATTCTTCCCTCGGCACGCGAGAAGGTAAATGCCGAGCTGGGCGATCGCTTTGCCAAGCTTTGCCAGGAGCACGAGTTCTTCTATATTCTGGGCAGCGGTCCCAACTTTAGCCAGACCTACGGTTTCGCTATCTGCTCTCTTATGGAGATGCAGTGGCAGCACTGCAGCTACATCCACTCTGCCGAGTACTTCCATGGCCCCTTCGAGGCTACTCAGGATGGCGTTTTTTACTTCCTGCAGATGGGCTCCAGCGAGTGCCGTGCTATGGACGAGCGCGCCCTGGCGTTCCTTAAGACGCATACCGATACGCTGATGGTGCTCGATGCCAAGGAGTACGGTATGGAAGCCGTGCCGGCGAGCGTCCGTGCCTATCTGGACCCGGTGCTGTTCTACGCCATGAACTGCGAGCTGCGTGCCGCACGCGGCAAGGTGTTTGATCACGATCCCGATTTCCGTCGCTATATGGGTGTTGTCGAGTACTAGAAGGAGCAAAGGCCATGGCATTTAACGTTAACGCGCTCGGATTTGGCGACAACGTCGTCGATCGCTACGAGCATATCCACACCATGTATCCTGGCGGTAACGCGGTTAACTTTGCCGTTTATGCCAAGAAATGCGGTGCCGCACGCTCTGCATACATGGGCATTTTTGGCAATGACGCCGCTGCCGAGCATGTCATTGCAAGCCTCGAGGATGAGGGTATCGAGCTTGACAAGTGCGAGCAGATGATTGGCGAGAACGGAGCGGCTCGTGTGACCGTCGTTGACGGTGACCGTGTCTTCCTCGGCTCCAATGAGGGCGGTATCCGTGGCGATGCGCGCTATGTCCTCGATCGCTTTGACCTTTCGTACATGAAGCAGTTCGATGTGGTTCATTCGGGCAACTATTGCTTTACCGAGCGCGAGCTGCCCAAGCTGAAGGCTGCGGGCGTCACGGTCTCTTTTGACTTTTCGGACGACTCCACCGACGAGTACTACGAGCAGATTGCGCCCTACGTCGATTTTGCTTTCTTTAGTGCGGCGGATGCCGCGAGTGAGGACGAGATTCGCGAGCGTCTGGCATGGGTGAAGGGCCTGGGTCCGCGTTTTGTGTCAGCTACGGCGGGCGCCGAGGGCTGCATTGCTTACGACGGCGAGCGTTATTACCGCCAGCTGGCTAAACCGGTAACGGACATGAAGGACACCATGGGGGCGGGCGACTCGTTCCTCACCTCGTTTTTGATGTGCTATCTCGATTCCGCCAAGCGTGGTGAGGATGGCGCCGAGGCTATCGAGCGCGCGCTCGACTTTGCTGCCGGGTTTGCCTCGACCGTGTGCGGCATGGAAGGTTCTTGGGGCCACGGAGCACCAATCGTCGAATAGCTTAAGAAAGCGTACGGCGGTCTGGCTATGAGGCCTTGGACAGCCGATGCAAAACAATAAACGAAACGCGAAAAGGGGGCTCTCCATGCGGTGGGTCCCCTTTTGAACATTGGAGAAGAGTATGGGTATTAAAGCGTGTGCGGCTGGTTTTTGCTGCGCGGACGTCTATCAAAACATCGGCGTATTCTATCCGACTGGTAACGGCATTGACTGGGGTATCCATCTTGCACGAATGGGCGTTTCGGTATCCGCCGTGTCGGTTGTCGGCAAGGACGAGTACGGAGACAAGATGAGGGAGGCGCTGGCCGCTGAGGGGCTCGATATCTCTCATCTGCGGGTGGAGGATGGCGACACCTCGGTGATGCTCATGGCATTGAAAGACGGCGTCGATCGCGTGCATCTCGAGGCAATCGATGGCGTAATGGAGACATATCGACCGAATGAAGACGACCGGGCGTTTATCCTGGAGCATGACATCATCCATACCGACCTGTTTGGCAATTGTTTGGACCTCCTGCCCGAATGGCATGAAGCGGGTAAGACGGTGGTTATGGACTTCTCGGTGTTCAGCCAGGATCCCGAATATGCATGTGAGGCTCATTTTCCTTACGTAGACTATGCGTTCATGTCGTTTGAAGAGGACACTCCGGAGCTACGTGATTGGGTACGTCACGTACAGGAGTTGGGGCCGCGCGTTGCGGTTGCCACGCTTGGCGAGAAGGGAAGCATTGCCTTTGACGGCGAGCGCTTCTATGAGTGCGGGATCGTGCCGGCGGAGAAGGTCGTTAACACCGTGGGTGCCGGCGACTCGTATATTGCCGGGTTTACCAAGGGCGTGATCGATGGCCTTGATATTCCGGCGTGTATGAAGGCGGGCGCTGAACTGTCGTCCCGAGTGATTGGTTCGTTTGAGCCGTACTAGGGCCAAATGCCTGGAAAGGAGTACGAAATGGTTATCGACATGTTGGTCCATCCTATGCTCTATGGCGAGATCTATACGGCGGGTGATGAGCCTGATGGATTCGGTTTTTGGTCACGAGAATTTGGTATGGGGCATATGGGCCCCATGGATTGGGATGAGCTTCAAGTCGAGATGGACGTCTGCGACGTGCGGAAGAGCGTGCTCATGCCGCTCGATGTAACCACGGCGTGCGGAGGACACTTTGGCACCAATGACCAGATTGCCATGCTGGTTGCCGCGCACCCCGATCGTCTGTGGGGATTTGCGAGCGTAGATCCGCAGGTGAGCGGTGCCGCAGACGAATTGGAGCGCGCCTTTACCGAGTTGGGGGCAAAGGGGCTTTGCCTGCATCCGGCAAAGCAGGGTTTTGCCCCCGATGATGCTGTGGCCGAGCCGCTTTACGAGCTGTGCGAGCGCTATAACAAGCCGGTGGTTTTCCATGCCGGTATGTCTTGGGAGCCGGCCGCAGAGCTCTCGCGCAGTAACCCGCTTGCATTTGAGCACACAATCGCAACGCATCCAAATGTGCGCTTTAGTTTGACCCACTTTGGCTGGCCCTGGGTGCGCGAGACCGTGGCGATGCTGCTCAAGTATCCCAACTGCTACACGGACACCTCTATCACTTACATCGATTCGCCCGAGGAGATGATGCAGCGCCTTTTCACGGTCGATATGGGGCCGCTGTGGTATGAGCGCGCGCTATCGCATCAAGTGATGTTCGCCAGCAATACGCCGCGTTTCCGTGCGTTCAAACTCAAGCGGGCGCTCGATACCGTGCTCATGCGCGATGATGCGCGAGAAAGGCTCTACTGGGGTAATGCCCTGCGTTTTCTTGAAGGGGATGAGTGAACATGGTGACGCTCGAGACATTGAGCTATCTATCGACTGCTCCGGACCAGTTCATCGATATTACCGAGGACGTGCACGCTGCCATCGAACGCAGCTCGGTGACCAATGGCTTGGCAGCGATTATTTTGTCGCATACGACCTGTGGAATCGTGGTAAACGAGGGGCTGCCCTGCGTGGAGACGGATCTTATGGAGACGCTTGATCGCATCGCCCCACTCGATGCCCCCTATGCGCATGCACACTTCCTGCCGAGCTATGGAGCCACCGGCAACAACTCCTGTGGGCATATCAAGAGCATGATTTGTGGAAACAGTTGCTTCTTTCCCGTTCAAGATGGCCACATCGTGTGCGGAGGTGCCCAGAACATCTATCTTGCGGAGTTTGACGGTCCGCAGAAGCGAAAAGTGTACATCGAGGTGCTGGGGGAGTAACGTCCCTGCAATAACCCTATGAAGGAGCACGTTATGTCGTTTCTAACTTCGATGTTCAAGACCGAAAAGCCGGTTATCGGAATGCTGCACCTGCGTCCTCTGCCGGGCGATCCACTGTACTACCCGGGCGGAAGCGTGTCACAGGTCGTGGAAGCCGCCAAGCGCGATCTCGAGGCGTTGCAGCAGGGCGGTGTCGATGGCATTTTGATTACCAATGAGCTCTCGATGCCCTATGAGCAGCACGTTTCTCCCTCAACCCTTGCATCGATGGGCTATGTAATCGGGGCTCTGTCCCATGATCTGTCGACTCCTTGGGGAGCTGAGGCTATTTACGATGGTGATGCCACAATCGAGCTGTGCGCTGCCGTCGATGCGCAGTTCACGCGCTGTAATTTTTGCGGTGCCTGGGCCGGTGATCTCGGGCTGATTAACCGAGATTTCGCGCACACCATGCGTCGCAAGGCGGCGCTGCGCTTGGACGACCTCAAGCTTTTTCACTTCATCACGAGCGAGGGGGAGGTTTATCTCAACGACCGCACGACTGCGGACATTGCCGATTCGCTTCTCTTTAATTGCCTACCGGATGCGATGGTCATCGGCGGTTCGGCTGCCGGTCGTGGCGCTTCGGGCGAGCTTGCCGATGAGGTCCGTGAGCGTGTTGGCGAAGTGCCCGTGGTATGTGGCACCGGTTGTCGCGAAAATACCGTGGCTGACGTATTTGCTCACTACGATGGTGCGTTTGTCGGCACCTGCTTAAAGCGCGACGGAAAGCTGGATGCCCCGGTTGATGTTGAGCGGGTAGCTCGTTTTATGGCTACCGCTCGTACGGCGCGAGGGAAGTAGGCACCTATGGCGCTCTATCTGGGTATTGATATTGGGACAAGCGCCTCTAAAGGCGTTTTAATCGATGACCGATGCAACATCGTTTGCCAAGCCTCTTGTGGACATGAGACGGACAACCCGTGTGACGGATGGTACCAGCATGATGCGGAGGCAGTTTGGTGGGGCGATTTTTGCCGCTTGTCGCGCGAGCTGGTGGCGCGATCGGGGGTTAACGCGGCACAGATCGGATGCGTGGGCCTTTCCGCATTGGGTTGCGACTGTGTGCCGGTCGATACCGAGTGCAACGCGCTGGCGCCCGCGATTTTGTATGGAGTCGATGCACGTTCGAAGCCGCAGATTGACGAGCTTCTTTCCGAATATGGGTCAGATCGCGCACGCGAGCTCTTCGGGCACGATCCCTGTTCGTCAGATATTGCTCCCAAGATCTTGTGGTTTAAGGAGAATATGCCCGAGGTGCACGAACGTGCCGCGAAGTTCCTGACGGCGTCATCGTTTTTGTGCGCAAAGTTGACGGGGCGTTTTACGGTGGACCGTTATTTGGCGGAGGATTTTCTTCCCCTATACGACCGCTACACCTGGAAGGTTGATGCTCGGGAATGTGCTCGTTTCTGCCGGCCTGACCAGATGGCGGAGGTAATGTCGGCTACCGATATTGCCGGGGTGATTACGCAGCGTGCGGCTGAGGCGACGGGGCTCGCGGCAGGGACACCTGTCTTAGTGGGAACGGGCGACTCTGGTGCCGAGGCCATTTCGACGGGTGTATTCCGTCCCGGCGATATGATGGTTCAGTTGGGGAGTACGGCGTATTTCATCTACCTAGCTGATCATATGATCGATGATGCGCGCCTGTGGCCAGGGACGTTTATCATTCCCGGAACTTACGGGATCTGCGCGGGGACCAATACGGCGGGTGCGCTCACATCGTGGCTGCGCCAAGAGCTGTATCGCGACGCCGTAGAGGCCGAGGGCCATGGCGGCCCCGATGCCTATTCGGTTATGGCGCATGATGCCGCCGATGTGGCGCCGGGTGCCGATGGGCTCCTGTGTCTGCCGTACTTTGCGGGGGAGCGTACTCCGCTCAACGATCCCGAGGCGCGTGGCGTCTTCTTTGGCCTGACCGGAAGGCATACGCGAGCCCATATGGTTCGCGCCGCCTTGGAAGGCGTCGCGTATACCGTTGCATCCCATGTTGACATTATCGAGCGAGAGCATGGACTGCCAATTGGGCGCATTATGCTTGTCGGAGGTGGAACCAAGAATCCAGTTTGGATGCAGGCTATCGCCGACGTATGCGGGCGCGAGGTCTCGGTTGCCAAGGTTACGGTGGGCGCATGCTTCGGTGATGCCATCATGGCAGCTCTCGCAGGTGGCGCCTACGCATCATGGGATGAACTCGCTCAAGTCCTTGGCGTTGCGCAAACAATCATGCCCGATATGGCTGCCCACGAGTTATATGCGTCGCGCCGTCATATCTTTGACGAATTGTATGCACGCAACCGTGATCTCATGCACGAATTGGTGTAATGCTGCCGAATTGTACTGTCTTCCAAAATAGGGACTGCGTTGTGCGATTTGCATGCCCCTTGGCATTTTTGCCCACAGGGGTTAGCGAAGGTCAAAAACGGAGTGCGCATTTGCTAAAACTACCGACTCGATGCGCTTTGCGTCACAGCTTTTGAGTGAGGCAATGCGCATCGAGGTCCTTGCGAGCGATCTGATGAGCGACTGCGCGCTTGTTTCTGTGTTTGGTTCGGCCGGCGCATCGGTCTCGAGCAGCAGACGGCCGAGTGGAATCTGTCGGGCATATTCGCGACCGCGCTTGGTGGCGAGCATACGCTCGTTCACGGAAAAATAGCAGCCTGCGTTTCGCGCGCGGACGAGTTCGTCCGAAGTACCGCTAAACCAGTGGAAGATGATAGCGGGGGAGTCGGGGTTTGGGATGAGTAGTCCATGCGATTCGAGGACGTCCAGTACGGCTCCTGCTGAACGAACGGCGTGAATTGATATCACGCGCCCGGTAAGAGGATGCCGCACGAGCGCATCGCAGAGCCGGTCAAGTGCCTGTATTTGTAGCGGCTCACTTCCAGCAAAGCGCGCGGAAAAGTCGAGTCCGACTTCGCCGATGTAGCGCTCTTGGGCAGCAACTTCGCAAAGCAGATTGACTTCGGCAGGACCGCAGCGGCCGTCGGCGAGCCACCAGGGATGGAGGCCGATGCCCTTGATGACGGTGGGAAGGCGACGGGCTCGCCCACGTGCGCTAGCGAAGTCGCGTGGATCGACGCCGCAATCAAATAGAGCCAAGCCCAGCGCCGTTGCCTCATCGGCAACGGCGCCCGGGTGAGCCATTAAATCAAGATGGCAGTGTGCATCAAATAACTGGGGCTCCATCTCGGCGCGCTCCGCTAGTCCAGGCGCTGGCCATCGGAGCGTACACGTTCGGTGCCGCGGCCGCTGATCTGGCGGATAACCTCGCCGGCAATCATCTGACCCATGATGGGCGGCATAAAGCTGGCGGTTCCTAGCTCGGTACGCTCGTGGATATTGGAAGGGTCGCGGGGCTGTGTCTTAACCGATTCCTCGCAGCTAAACAGTACATGTAGGCTCTTGATTCCGCGCTTCTTACATTCTTTGCGCATGATGCGGCTCATGGGGTCACGTACCGTATCGAAAATGTCGGCAAAGCGGAGGCACTCGGGATGGAGCTTGTTGGCCCCGCCCATGGAGCTAACCAGACGAATGTCGTGGTCCTGAGCATATTTGGCAATGGTAAGCTTGGCCGAGATGGTATCGACGGCGTCGACGACGTAGTCGAGCTTGCCGTCTGTCTGCTCCAAAACGCGCGCGAAAAATTCGTCGATATTGTCGCTCAACAGGTATTCGGTGCGCTTGATGACGGTAGCGGCTGGATTGATGTCGTGGATCATGGCTTCCATAACATCGACCTTGCGCTTGCCGATGGTGCTTTGAAAGGCGATGGCCTGGCGATTGATATTGCTGGGCGCGATGATGTCCTTATCCAGAATGACGAAATGACCAATGCCGCCGCGGGCAAGTGCCTCACAGCAATTGGAGCCCACACCTCCGCAGCCGAGCACCAGCACCGTGGCGGCGGCGAGTTTGTCGAGTGCCTCGCGGCCCATGATGATCTCGAGCTTGGTATCGCGCGTCTCGACGAGAGCGGCTGTGGTTTCGGCCATAGACATCCTCCGATGGGGAAGCGAATCGTGTTTTAGCTATCGCCATTATAGGTATTATTACGATGGTTGATTTCCGATCTCAGCCGAACACTTTGAGCGGATAGGCCGTTCCCGCAGCTAGCCGAACGCCCCCGAGGCCCCATCCGGGCCCCCGGGGGCGGCATTTTCCCAGTTGAAGGAACG
>DBFDDV010000040.1:0-2610 GCA_048302525.1 Collinsella sp.
GACGAGATAGTCGAGAAGCGCGGTCTCAAGAAGGAGTAACATCGGGACTTGCAGCGACGGACCTCAGGACACTCTTACACCACGTCTGCGCGCGCGACCTCTGGGAGGCATCCGGAACAGCGGAATTTGCAGAATACTCGCGATTTTGCACGTCACTACAGGGGGTACCCCTGCTTTGGCGGTTTACTTCCCCTGCACCATGGTGAGGGAGATCTTTTTGCGGTCGCGATCGACCTTTTCGACCCACACTTTGACCGTGTCGCCGACGCGCACCACGTCGCTCGGGTGCTTGACGAAGCGGTTGGCCAGCTTGGAGATGTGCACGAGGCCGTCCTGGTGCACGCCCACGTCGACGAAGGCACCAAAGTCGACGACGTTGCGCACCGTGCCCTTGAGTTCCATACCGGGCTCCAGGTCGTCGATGGAAAGCGCCGAGCGGCTAAAGACCACCTCGGGCGCGTCGTCGCGCGGGTCGCGGCCGGGCTTCTTGAGCTCGTTGACGATGTCGATGAGCGTGAGGGTGCCGCAGTCCAGGTCGCTTGCCAGCGCCGAGATGCTGCCCAGGCGGCGCTCGATATCGGGCACGCCGCCGCGGCTGAGCTCGCTTGCCGCAACGCCGGCGCGCTCCAGGACGGCCGTGGCCACCTCGTAGCTTTCGGGGTGGACGCTTGTCGCGTCGAGCGGGTTCTTGCCGCCGCTGATGCGCAAAAAGCCCGCGGCGTTGAGATATGCCTTGGGTCCCAGCTTGGGGACCTTCTTAAGCTGGCGGCGATCGGTAAAGGCACCGTTTTCCTCGCGGTAGGCCACGATATTCTTTGCCACGCTCGGCGTAATGCCCGACACGTAGCCCAGCAGGCTTGCGCTCGCGGTGTTGACGTCGACGCCCACACGGTTGACGACGTCTTCCACCACGTGGCCCAGGGTGCGCGAAAGCTCGGCCTGGTCAAGGTCGTGCTGGTACTGGCCAACGCCGATGGACTGGGGCGGAATCTTGACGAGCTCTGCCAGCGGGTCTTGCAGACGGCGGCCCAGGCTCATGGCGCCACGTACGGTGACATCCAGATCGGGATACTCCTGGCTCGCGAGCTCGGAGGCGGAGTACACCGACGCGCCCGCCTCGTTGACGATGGTGTAGCGAAGGCCGGGCGCCTGCTCGGCAATAAACTCCGAGACGACTTCCTCGGTCTCGCGGCTGGCGGTGCCGTTGCCGATGACGATGGTGTTGACGCTGTCCTTCTTGACGAGGCGGGCGAGCTCGCGCTTGGTGCCGGCGACGTCGTGGCGCGGCTTGGTGGGGTAGACCACGCCGTGGTCGAGTAGCTTGCCGGTCTCGTCCATGACGGCGACCTTGCAGCCGGTGCGGTAGCCCGGATCGAGCGCGAGCACGCGGGCGCCGCGCACGGGGCGCGCCGAGAGCAAGCCCTCGAGATTCTTGGCAAAGACGTTGATGGCCTCGGTCTGGGCACGAACGGTGAGTTTGGCGCGGGCCTCGCGCTCCAGCGAGGGGGCCATGAGGCGCTTGTAGCCATCGGCGATGGCGGCGTCAAAGACGGGCGCGAAGACGCCCTGACGGCGGGGCCAGCGGCTGCCGAGGCGTGCCGTGGCGGCGGCGCCGTCGACGTTCACACGCACGCGGAGCTTGCCCTCGCGCTCACCGCGGTCGATTGCCAGCACGCGGTGGTTGGGTATACGGCGCAGTGGCTCGTCATAGCTGTAGTACGGCTCGTAGGGGGTCTTCTCGGTGGGGTCGGTGGCCTCGACGACGATATCGGCGGTGTTTTGTGTAAAGGCGCGCAGGTCGGCGACGTTCTCGGGGTCTTCGGCCACCGTCTCGGCAACGATGTCGGCGGCGCCGGCAAGTGCCTTCTCGGGTGTGTCGAAGCCGGCCTCCTCGTTGACGTATGCCGCGGCGGTGTCGAGCGCGCTGCCCTTGGCCGAGGCCTGCATGATGATCATGTTGGCAAGCGGCTCCAGGCCTGCCTCGCGGGCCTTCTGTGCACGGGTCATGCGCTTTTTGCGGTAGGGCTTGTAGAGGTCCTCGACACGCTGGAGCTGCGTGGCCTCGCGAATTTGCTGTTCGAGCTCGGGCGTAAGTTTGCCCTGGGCGTCGATGAGCAGAATGACGTCCTCTTTGCGCTGTTCAAGATTGCGCAGGTAGGACAGGCGCTCGTCGAGTGCGCGCAGGGCGACGTCGTCCATGCCACCCGTGGCTTCCTTGCGGTAGCGCGAGATAAAGGGGATGGTGCTGCCCTCGTCGATGAGCTTGACGGCTGCCTCGACGTTGGCGGCCTTAAGGTTGAGCTCGCGGGCGAGCTGGGCGATAAGATCCATGGGACTCCTTGCGTTTAAGGTGCGTTTGCAGCAAAGGGCTACCAAGGATACCACCCGTCCCAAAAGACTGTTTTGGGGCCGCGCCACGAAAACGGCCTATCTAATACGTTTAACCCGTATGGGTCGACCATCCCCCGGTTTTCCGAAAATACGCAACCAGTCTACCTGCACTGATAATTGTCCTTGGGGGAAGCGGGCACTGCGGGGGCGCGTCAACAGCGCGCGATTTCCGCGTCGCAGCGCTACCCTGATGCTGAACGCCGGGACGATGACCCACTG
>DBFDDV010000041.1:0-40471 GCA_048302525.1 Collinsella sp.
TGACGGGTGGGAGCTATAGGATTCGAACCTATGTAGGCAGAGCCAACGGGTTTACAGCCCGTCCCCATTAACCACTCGGGCAAACTCCCAATCGTTCAAGTATCCGCAGGTCCTTTGGTCTTTTGGACCGCCGCCCCCGCGAACGAAAAAGATAATACGATGCAACCTTGGGGGCTGTCAACGAAAACCTCTAGATACACGGTTCCGGGCGTATCTATATAGTCGTGACCTGCGGTTTTGTTGAGTTTGGATATGAAGGACGGTGGTTTTGGATACTGAGGTGACGTTTCCCGAGGTAACACTTTGGTGTAGTGGAGTACACCTTCAGGATCGAACTTCGATAACAGCCTATTTGCACCTATATATAGGTCGAGATCGGGCTTCCGCGGCAGATTCGAGCGTGGATTATCTCCCACTTTTAGCGCGGCTCTAAGGCCAAAGTGGCAGATTATCCACGTTCATTCTCCAGGCGAGAGAACTGTAAAGCCGCAACTACTCGGGCCAGGCCAAAGTAGACCCATAGAGCGGCTCCCCCTTGGTGCAGGGGTAGCGACTCAAGTAACACGACGATAGCAAGTCGAAAAAATAAGTCATGGCGTATTTCGAATAAACGCCGAGTCGGTCAATTCCGTTTCCCGCATTACCAAGACGATATACACGGTCAAAAGACCTCGATTTGTCATCGTTGCTAAACGCAGTAATTAGAATCTTCCTGCCCGAACGGCAATCAAGATACTCACGCGCCTGTGACGCAAATAGCCCGGAGACCGATACGAGAATTATCAATGACTGCGAAGCGTCTCCCATGTTTTTCAATTCCGCGACGTTAGCCCCAGCAACTATGCGAACTATCTTGCCCGCATAAAACATTTCCTGCTGAAATCGTACGAGATTGGCGCTCACATTATTGGTGCACCAGATTTCAACGTTTTTATGGCCATCAATTTCGTCGACAAGATACTTAATAGCGATATCGGACACGCCGCTTTCAACCTCAGCGAACATCTCGATCATGCGAACGTCGAGCTCTGCCCTGTACTCCTCGTAGCCAAATTCCTCCTCTCGATGGCTTAAGTCGCTTGGAAAGACTGATTGAGTAAATGATTCTTTCAAATCGCTAAGAGACTGGTAGCCCAATCGATTGCAGAAACGACGAACAGCGGAACGGGTCACGAATGCATCGCGGGTTATTGTGGCAACATTGATTTCGCTCGAACGCCTAATGTGAGCGATGAGATATCGAGCGATGGCGGCATCGTTTGACCCAAACTCGCTGTTGATGATGGAGCTAATGCGATTGAGCACATCGAAGTCATTGATATTCACGTGATCCCTCTTTCCGCTCTCCTCGAAATCATAGTTCATTTATTGAATCAAACAGCTTTGGTCGTTCTCCTATGATTCAAATCAGTTGACGTCATCTTAATCGTAATTCCGCCACACGTATCCACCGTGTTGAATGATGGAAAGGGGATTCATGGGCAACGTGAACAACATCCCGTTTCTCTGGGGTTCCGCCACGGCGTCTTATCAGTGCGAGGGTGCCTGGAACGAAGACGGCAAAGGCCTTGGCGAGTGGGATTTCTTTAACCACACAAGCAATAAGAACATCAACCATGTTGACGGTGATGTATCTTGCGACTTCTACCATCGCTATGAAGAAGATATCCGCATGATGAAAGAAGGCGGACAAAACACCTATCGCTTCTCTCTTTCATGGAGTCGAATCATCCCCACGGGTATCGGTGAAGTGAATGAAAAGGGTATCGATTTTTATAATCGGGTCATTGATTGCTGCCTCGAAAATGGCATAGAGCCCAACGTTACGCTGTTCCATTACGATCTGCCATTCACGCTTGCTTGCAAAGGCGGATGGCTGAACAACGATATGGCAGAGTGGTTCTGCAAATACGCCAAGATTTGCTTTGAGCGCTTTGGAGACCGCGTCAAAATCTGGGCTACCGTTAACGAGCCGCATTTCTACAGCTACTGCGTAAACATGTTGGGCAACTATCCCCCCAATCGATCGCTCGACGTTCAGTCGTACATGCAGTTTCAGTACAACCTGATGCGCGCAAGCGCACTCGCAGTCCGAGCATATCGTCAAATGGGCTACGACGGCATCATCGGCGCCGTCCACGATGGCGGCGTTGTCGAACTCGACCCGGCAACCGAGCACCCCGATGACGTATTTCGATACGCAGACTTTTTCGCCAATCGCATGATTCTGGCACCAGCACTTCAGGGTCAACTGCCGCCAGAAATGGAC
The DNA here is from genome assembly GCA_048302525.1 of Collinsella sp. Lineage (GTDB taxonomy): Bacteria > Actinomycetota > Coriobacteriia > Coriobacteriales > Coriobacteriaceae > Collinsella. Next base: position 2,270 of record DBFDDV010000041.1, read on the forward strand.
GAAATCCTTGAAAAACTTGGCGTCTCGCTCTATCGATCCCCAAATGACGTAGAAGAATTCAGAGACGGTAAAGTCGATTTTATTGGACTCAACGTGTATTGCCGAGAGTATGTAACCGACTGGCACGGTGGAGAGCTTGCCGTTTCGGCGAACAATAAGGGCGGTTCGAGCAAAAAGGTCGAAGGAAAATGCATTGCGCCCTTGTTTGAAAGCGCCCGCGACAGCAATGTTCCCCGCAATAAATGGGGCCGCGAAATACTCCCAAGTTGCATGTATTCAACCATCATGGATGTCCACGAGCGCTATGACGCGCCCCGCATCTTTATTACGGAAAACGGACATGGCGCCTATGAGCAACCAGACGCAGACGGAATAATCCACGATGATGACCGCATCGAGCTTCTGGGCCAGTTCATCGAGCACATGATGAGGGCTAAGCGCGACGGCGCGCGCGTTGAGGGCTACTACCTCTGGTCGACGATGGATCTGTATAGCTGGATCAACGGCTACGAAAAACGATACGGACTTGTCCATATCGACTTCGAGAACAATCTGGAGCGCACCCCCAAAAAGAGCTGGTATTGGTACCGAGACCTTATCTCGAAGTATCAGGAGCAGGAAGGTTAGGAGAAAGAGATGAAATATCAGGCAATGTCCGAAACAGTCCTAAAGGCTGTTGGCGGCAAAGAGAACATTACATCGGTAACTCATTGTGCGACGCGCCTTCGCATCGACGCACGAGACACCTCGATCATCGATCTCCAGCTCGCCAAATCGGCTGACCAGGCGCTCGGGGCAGTAGTCAGCGGTGGCCAGCTTCAGGTGATCATCGGCCCCAACGTCACCGAGGCCTACAACGACTTCCTCGACTTCGCGGGAATCGAAGTCGGCGGTGGCACGGTTGCCGACGATGCCCAAACCGCCAAAGACCTTGCAGAAGGCATTAAAAGCGGTAACACCGCCATGGGCTTGATTGAGAAATTCGGGAACGTCTCTGCACAGGTATTCATGCCCATCGTCCCGGCGCTCATCGTTGGCGGACTCATTCTTTCGATCAAGAATCTCCTGGTCAATTATTGTGGATTGAGCACCGATAGCGGAACCGCCCAGGTTCTGCTGGCGATCTTCAGCGCCTCATTTAGCTTCCTGCCCGTTTACCTCGGCTATCAGCTCGCCGCCGTCATGAAGATGCAGCCTATCATGGGCGCACTGCTGGGCGCAATCATGATTAGCTCGTCTATTAGCGGTGCTGAGGGTCTCGACTTTCTTGGCATCCCCATCCCGACGAATGACTACTCGAGCACGGTGGTGCCAATCGTACTGGGCGTTGTGTTCATGTACTTTGTTGATCGCGGTCTTCAGAAAATCATCCCCGACATTACCAAACTGTTCTTGAAGCCGCTGCTCACCATGTTCATCGTCGTGCCTGTTGAGCTGATTATCCTCGGCCCCGCCGGCAGCATGATGGGCTACGCGCTGAGTGATGCCGCCACGTGGCTCATGGATAACGTGGCATTTATCGCTACTCCAATCCTTGCAGCCCTTAACCCCTATTTTGTCATGCTCGGTCTTGATAAGGCCTACATCGCGATCGAAGTTACGAGCTTGGCGCAGCTCGGCTGGGCGCCCATCATCTTTGGCTTCATCTCAAACCTCTGCATTGGCGGCACGAGTCTCGCCTTGGCAACTGCAATGAAAGGCAACAAGGAGAAGAGAGGTATGGTCACCACGGTTGCCGTCACCGCACTTTGCGGCGTAACTGAGCCCGCATTTTACGGCTGCCTCATCGAGCGTCCCCGCCTGCTTGTCGGCACGGCAATCGGCGCCCTCTGCGCGGGACTCCCTGCAGGTATCTTCGTCCTGAAGGAGTATGTTGCGGGAGCATGCCCCGGTCTTCTTTCTGCGCTGATCTTTATCGCTCCCGATGGATCCATGGGCAACTTCGTACTGGCGTGCGTTGTCGCCGTCATCGCCATCGTCGTCTCGTTCATCGCTGCACGCGTGATTATCAAGAAGAATCCCAACTATATTGAGTAAATGCCCGCTGTTTGCATTGGGGACATCCTCGGCAGACCGTTAGCAAGAACCCAAGAAGTCCCTTAGGGGCTCGATTAATCCATTCGGATTCCTGAGGCACAAACGACCCCGATTCCACAATGAAATCGGGGTCGTTGTTTCTGAAGCCTTCGATAGACAATCGGTGTTTACCTTAGCTCCCTATCCAAGTTAATTATCCACGCTCGTTCTCCGGCCGGCAGATTTTCTTCTCTCGCGTGTCCAGAAATCCACGCTCGAGCAGGACGTCCAGGTCCGCACCCGCCCTTGTCTCGATCTGTAACAGCAAGAGGCCTATTCCGCTTCTACATGTTACAGATCAAGATATTCCTGAAACACCCTAAGTTTTATCTCAATCTGTAACAGTTAGATGCCAAATATCGGTCTTGGTGTTACAGATTTAGACAAACTGGAGGACGAGACAAACCAAAAACGGAATGGGCGCTAACCCGATGGCGCACCACCTAAATAGAAACGGGCCCTGTCCCACAAGGGAACAGAGCCCGAAACTCTCATGGAGCCAGTGACAGGAATCGAACCTGCAACCCACTGATTACAAATCAGTTGCGCTACCGTTGCGCCACACTGGCACACTTGGCGCTCTTGCGCGAAGCCTGTTAAGAATAAAGGAATTGCGGACGGGGCGCAACAGGCCGCACGGCGTTATACAAATATGCAAAATCCAGCAACAACACGTACCAGGCCCGTTCATTTCTATCAGTGCGCCTCGATCTTAAAACCATTCGCCAGAACGAATAGTTTTAATTACAATTGGCTATATAAAACTATTCGTTCTGGCGAAGGGTTTCTCGATGCTTACTACCAAGAAAGCCGCCGAACTGCTCGGCATCACCCCGCGCAGGGTGCAGGAGCTCATAAAAAACGGAGCACTTGAGGCCCGCAAGGCTTCTGGTGTATGGCTCATCGACAAAGACAGCGTCGACACGCGACTCCGCTCCGTGACCAAAACGGGGGGACGTCCCCGCCGCGGCCACGGTAAGAGCGAGATCGCGTTCACCCTCATGAACCGCACGTACGAAGTCGCTCAGCTGGTCTACAGCACATCGCGAAAAGACTTTACCCACATCGGCGCCGACGTCGATCGTGCCCACGCCCCTATTGGAGTATTTGGCCCAAATAGCCCCATATCGCTCGACTCCTTCCGCATCTGGTGGCGCGGCCGCGGTATCCCGCTCGCACGCATTGGGCTAGCCTCCCTGCTTGCAGAAGCCGCAGTCGATGTTCCCGATGAACTCGTACAGCGAAATCTTGGCCTCTCCTTATCCGACCAGTATTGGATTAGACCCCAAGGCTCCGGTCTCGCGTGGGAAGATATTAACTTCTTCAATAATGCTTTTGACGACGTCTCTCTGTCCATCGCGTCCTTCGCCCCAGAGGGCAAGGCAGCTGACGCAAAGCCCGACAACACCTCGGACGGCAATCTTCAAAAGTACTGGACATGCGAGGGCGGGCGTCGAATTCTGCATAAGGCAGGAGCGCACCTGAACCAGGAATCTTATAACGAGCTGGTGGCGACCGCACTCCACCGTCGCATCCTAAACGCCTGCGATTATGTGCCTTACTCGCTCGAGGGCACGGGCACTTCTGCCCTGAGCATATGCGATGTCTTCTTAACTGATGAAGAAGAGTATGTCCCTGCGTTCTATGTAAACCAGTACGCGAACGCAGGTGAACGACTAACCGACTACGAGCGATACGTAGCAAACTGCGAGGAGCTCGGGGTGACAGGCGTCAAGGACGCCCTTGACCGCATGATCGTGTGCGACGACATCATCGCCAACTATGACCGCCATTGGCGTAACTTTGGCCTTGTGCGAAATGTAAACACGCTAGCCTGCAGACCTGCCCCCATCTTCGATTCGGGCTCATCGCTCTGGTGCAACATATCTCTAGATGAGCTTAGGGCAGGAGAGCACAGTTTTACCAGCGCACAATTTCATTCAAGCCCCACCAAACAGATGTTGCTCGTCGAGGACATGGACTGGTTTGACAGCGACAAACTCGAAGGCTTCGTTGACGAGGCAATCGAAATCCTATCCAAAAACGACGCTCTTACAGCGAGACTGCCTTATCTAAAAGAGGCGCTAACATGGCGCCTCGAAAGAATGATCGACATCGCTGAATGGAGTTAGCGAGACAGCATCGCCCCGCCAACTCCCCTACCTCCCGCGCAGGGCCTTGAGCTTTGCCAGGGCATCGGGGCTCAAGCGACTGCCCAGAGTCATCTTGATCTGCGGAGCTTCCTCTGCCTCGTGAACGTCGTTGTCAATCTGTTTGATCTCGTCCACCAGCATGCGGCTCGAAATACGCGTGACACCCTTGCCCATGACGACGGCCTGGATTGTGCCGTCACTCGATACCACGGAGCACGCGCGGCCCTCCTCGCGTGCCTCGATGCAGAGCTTCTGCACCACGGTATCGGCAGAGACGCCCGTCGGCGAAAACTCGATGCGCACGCCGCGGGCCGGCAGGTTGGGGCGCTCGCTGGAGATATTGCCCGCGCCGTCGAACACGATCACGGCCTCGTAGCGGCCCTGGGCAAACGCCGCAACATCGTTGATGAGTGCGGTGCGCGCCATATCGTGGACGTCGCTGGAATACGGATCGTCGGAATGGTCGTAGACGAGCTTTTCGTAGCGCGGCGTGCAGTGGATCACGTTGTAGCCGTCGACCACCAGCAGCTCGGGCTTATTGGAATGCACCGTCGAGACCGGGTCGGCAATGGCCTGTGCAAACGCATTGCCGCCCACGCCATAGGTCGCGGCCGAAACAATCGGCTTGGCCGAGCCTTCGCCAAAGCGCTTGGCCTTGGACTTGGCGCGGTTCTTCTTGGACATGCGCTACTCCTCCCCCATGAGCTCGCCGGCATTGCGGCGCAGCCACTCAAAGCACAACGCCGTCGTTGCCTGGGCCACGTTGAGACTCTCGGTCATGCCACGCTGGGGAAGTTTGGTCAAAAAGTCGCATTTCTCGAGCACCAGGCGCGAGATGCCGTCGCCCTCGGAGCCCATGACGAGTGCCACGCGACCCTCGAAGGGGGCGTCCCAGCAACTGCCCTCGGCGTGCTCGGAGGCACCGCCCACCCAAAAGCCAGCGGCCTTGAGGTCATCGAGCGCACGGGCGATATTGGGAACCTGCGCGATAGGCAGGTGCATGACGGCGCCGGCTGACGTCTTGTAGCTGCCCACGGTTACGCCAGCGGCACGCTTATTGGCGATGATGACACCGGCCGCGCCCACAACCTCGGCGGAGCGCACGATGGCGCCAAAGTTGCCGTCGTCGGTCACGTGGTCGAGCACAACGACGAGTGCCGGACCCTCGCCCGCGCGGTCGAGAATATCGGCAATATCGGCATAGGGGAAGTTGCCAACCTCGAGCGCAATGCCCTGGTGAGCGCCATGGCTCGACAGCGCATCGAGCTGCGCGCGCGGCACATACTTAATGCGGACGCCCGCGGCGTTGAGGTCGTCGACCAGGCGCGACAAGGCGGCATCGCGCTCCCCGCCCTCGGCAATGAGCGCGCACTTGACGGGAAAGCCGGTACGCAGCGCCTCGGCGGCGGCACGGCGGCCTTCGATAAACTCGCCCTTGGGAACCTGAACGTTGTCGCGGTTGCGATCGCGCTGCGGACGTGCGGCCTGTGTGCGATCGCGCTGGCCCTTGGGAGTGGCAGCGCGGTCGTTGCGGCGAATCGGACGCGAGCCAGAAGCAGCCTGCTTGCCGCCACGAGGCGCACGCTTGCGATTGTCAGCCATAAAGCGACCTCCTTTAAATAATTTTCAAACAGGACAAAAGAAGCGACCGCTTAAGACGAATAGCTCAAGCGGTCGGTACGGGTTTTCCAAGTGCCCGAGATTGCCGTGAAAGAGGAGCGACGCGTACTTGAGTACGCGAGCGACGGTTTGAACGGCAAGGTCGGGTGCTTGGGAAACCCGCGGGGATTAGAGAGATTTGATACGGGTGCCGGCGGCCGTATCCTCAATGGTGAGGCCCAGGTCCTTGAGCTGGTCGCGGATGGCGTCGGCCAGATCCCAGTTCTTGGCGGCACGGGCCTCGGCGCGAGCCTCGAGAATCTTAGCAGCGGCCTCGTCCACGTCGTCGCCCGTGTAGGCGACCAGACCGGCGGCAACGCCCAGCAGGCCCAGCGGCAGCTCGACCTTGGGCTCGGGAAGCTCGACGCCAAGCGTATTGAGCAACTCTGCCAGCGTATCGGCGGCGGCAAGGGCAGCGGCCTTGTCGGCAGCGTCGCCCGCCTGCTCCAGGTACTGGTTGCACTCGGTCACAAAGCCAAAGACGGCACCCATGGCACCAGCGGTGTTAAAGTCGTCGTCCATGCACTCCTTAAAGGTGGCACGGGTCTCGGCGGCCTTGGCGGCAAACGCCTCGGCGGCAGCCGCATCGGCATCGGCCATCGCATGGTTCGCGGCCCAGCGCAGGTTCTCGACCGTACCGGCGATACGCGTGAGCGAGTTCTCGGCACCCTCCAGGCGCTCCCAAGAAAAATCGAGCGGCGAGCGATAGCTCGTCTGCAGCATCAGCAGGCGCAGGGCGGCAGCGGAGTGCTGCTCGAGGACCTCGGCCAGCGTAAAGAAGTTGCCGAGCGACTTGGACATCTTCTCGCCGTCTACCAGCAGCATGCCCGTGTGCATCCAAGTGTTGGAGAAGCCCTGGTGCCAGGCGCAGGTGGCCTGGGCGCACTCGTTCTCGTGATGCGGGAAGGCAAGGTCGGAGCCGCCGCCGTGGATGTCGATCGGAGTGCCCAGGTAGCGATGCACCATGGCGGCGCACTCGGTGTGCCAACCGGGGCGGCCCTCGCCCCAGGGGCTCGGCCAGCTGGGCTCACCGGGCTTGGCGGCCTTCCACAGGGCAAAGTCGAGCGGGTCGTTCTTGTCCTCGTTCTCCTCGATGCGCGCGCCAACCATAAGGTCGTCGATGTTGCGGCCCGAGACCTGACCATAGTTGGGATCGCTGCGCACGGCAAAGTACACGTCGCCGTTATCGGCGGCGTAAGCGTGGCCCTGCTCGATAAGCGTCTTGATCATGGCGATCATGGGGCCGATCTCCTTGGTGGCGCGGGGGCGCACATCGGGATCGAGCACGTTGGCGGCGCGCATGACGCCGATGAACTTATCGGAGAACTCCGTCGCGACTTCGGCGGCAGTGCGGCCCTGCTCGTTGGCGCGCTTGATGATCTTGTCATCGACATCGGTAAGGTTCTGGGCAAACGTGACCTCGTAGCCGCTCGCGATGAGCCAGCGACGAATCACGTCAAAGCTAATGAACGTGCGGGCATTGCCGATGTGGATGTTGTCGTAGACCGTGGGGCCGCACACGTACATGCGGACCTTGCCGGACTCGATGGGCTGGAACTCTTCCTTTTTATGGGTAGCGCTGTTGTAGATACGCATTCGTTACTCCTTAACGGTTTTCTGTAGCAGGCAGACGGCCCAGGCGCCGATCCCCTCGCCCTGGCCTTCCCAACCGAGCTTTTCGGTCGTAGTGGCGGCGACGCCCACGTTTTCGACGTCAACGCCCAGGGCATGGGCAAGGTTGGCGCGCATGGCATCGCGGTGCGGGGTGATCTTGGGTTGCTGACAGGCAATGGTGCAATCGGCATCGACAAACTCAAAGCCCAGCTCACGCGCATAGTCCATCACGCGAGCGAGCAGCACCATCGAATCGGCGCCCTCGTAGGCGGGATCGGTGTCGGGAAATAGCTTGCCGATGTCTCCCCCGCGGCAGGCGCCCAGAATGGCGTCGGCTAAGGCGTGCGCGAGCACATCGGCATCCGAGTGGCCCAGCAGGCCGCGCTCGTAGGGAATGTCGACCCCGCCGATGATACATCGACGCCCCTCCACCAGACGGTGGACGTCGTAGCCGTGGCCAATGCGCAGGTTACTGAACATGGGGAAGGTCCTCTCCCTCGGCCATGCGGCCGAGCAGAATCGCGGTTACGGGACGCAGGTCCTCGGGCACCGTCACCTTAAGGTTATCGCGCGGACTCTGAACGCAACGTACGCGTCCGCCCATGCGCTCGACCAGCGACGAATCGTCAGTGCCGATAAAACCCTCGGCGATAGCTGCGGCGTGAGCACGCTTCATGGCGTCGACGCTAAAGATCTGCGGCGTCTGTGCGGCCCAATAGAGCTCGCGCGGCGGCGTCTCGACGATATTATCGCCGTCGACGATTTTGAGCGTGTCGATCGCGGGCTGACCGCACACGACACCGTCGAGGGCGCGGTCGCTCACGAGCACGTCGATAGCGTGATCGATGGCCTCGGTCGTGATGAGCGGACGGGCGCCGTCGTGGATGGCGACATATTCGAAACCCGCCGGAACCGCATGCACGCCGGCACGGGTGGAATCCTGGCGGGTATCGCCGGCATCGGCAAAGCTGATGGGCGTGTCATAGTCAAACGGGTCGATGGCCAGGCGTCGCATCTCGGCACGGCGCTCGGCAGGGCAAACTACGACGATGTGGCCGACCTTGTCGCTCCGATCGAACGCGCGGATGGACCAGCTCATGAGCGGACGGCCCGCCACGTTAACGAGCTGCTTGCCGCCGGGATTTCCAAAGCGCTGGCCGCTGCCGCCGGCAACGACCACGGCGCATACGGGCGCCATTATGCGTTCCCCTGTTTGGTGCCCTTCATGCGGTACAGGGAGTCCGCAAGAATGGCAGGGTTGTTGACGCCAAAGTCGCCCAGGCGCTCCGGATCCTCGCTAATGTCGTCCATGAGCTCCTGCAGCGAGCCATACTCGTCGACGATTTTCTCGGCCACGCCGTCGCGCACGACGGACACGCGCGAAAGCGTGCGCAGGCCTAGCGGTGTCATGACGGAGTCCTCGTCCAGGTCGTCGTAACCCAGAACCGCCGCCACATGCTGTGGGTCGGACAGGTCCTTAGGCGTCATACGGGCAAGCTCAGTGCGAATCTTCTCGGCGTTTGCCTCGGAGGAATCGCTCGCGTAGTCGCGAATCATCAGGTCGTACTCGGTATCCATGCTGGAGCCGGCGAGCTGCTCGAGCTGCATCTGCACGAGCTTGCCCTGGTTGCCCAGCTTGACAATGCAATCCTTAAGCTCGGTCTTTGCCTGCTGCATGATCTCGAAGCTCGAAAAAATACCGGTAATGTCGGCGAGCGTAACGTAGTCGTCGAGCTCGAGGGCCGTCAGGCGCAGCAGGGAGCGATCGAGCGACTGACGGGTAGTCTGGAGCGTGGCGACGAGCTGGTTGACCGAGCTCATGATGGTGGTAACGGGCTGGATCTCGTAGCTCTTGCCGTGGACGTACACGTTAACGACGGCACGACGAGCCGAAACCGAGATCACGATGGCATCGGTGAGCACCGACATGCGAGCGGCGGTGCGGTGACGCATGCCCGTCTCGCTCGTGGCAAGCGAGGGATCGGGATTGAGGTGGAAGTTGGCGCGCAGGATCTGGGTGAGGTCGCCGTCGATGACGATGGCACCGTCCATCTTGGAGAGCTCGAACAGACGATTCGAGGTGAACGAAATGTTGAGCGGGAAGCCGTCGTTACCGGCAGCGAGCACGTTTTCGGTGTCGCCGACGCAGATAAGGGCGCCCAGGTGACCGGCGATGATCATGTCGAGGGCGGTGCGGATCGGCTGACCAGGTGCCGTCAGGCGGATGGCCTGTTCCATACGCTTTTGCAGCTCGTTCTTATCCAAGGCATCGCTCCCATCGTATACGCTCCATAAACGTCAATAAGTTTCTCACGGTTTGCCCCTGTGACGCCCGCAAAATCCGATGCTTACAGAATGAGCGAACACAGCTGAGAGCCCCAATCCAAATGAGCTGCTTATGTGGTAGCATCGGGATTCGCATAAATGAGGGAGTAGTCGCGTGATCGGGTTCGCCTCCGGTGGCGCGGCAAGTCAACACACTGGCCGATGCGGCCTGGCTTGCCTTAATGAACGAGACTCGTGGCTGTGCGCGCAACGCGTACGCCACGGGTCTTTTTTGTTACTCCCCCAAGAGGTACACGCGGGCCCGCCCGCAGAGAGGGAGCCAGACTATGGGACTCGCAGAGCTCGTATTGCTCGCCATCGGCCTTTCGATGGACGCCTTTGCCGTTTCCATCTGCAAGGGCCTCGGCATGAAGAAGATCAACTTTAAAGTCGCCGTGGTGCTCGGCCTGTTCTTTGGCGGCTTTCAGGCCGGCATGCCCGTAATCGGATGGGCGCTCGGCAGTCAATTCATGGGCATCATCGGACCCATCGACCATTGGATCGCCTTTATCCTATTGGCCTTCATCGGCGGCAAAATGCTGTGGGAGGCTTTTACCGAGGACGAGGATGAAGGCGACGGCAAGGATGCCGAAAAGATTGAACTGGGCGAGTATCTGATCCTCGCCATCGCCACCTCAATCGACGCCCTGGCCGTGGGCATCTCGTTCGCCGCGCTTTCGGTCGACATCGTTCCCGCCGTGTCGCTCATAGGCATCACGACCTTCATCTTCTCCGTTGCCGGCGTGGCGATTGGCCGCATCTTTGGCGCGCGCTACGAAAAGCCCGCCACCATCGTGGGCGGCGTTGTGCTCATCCTCATCGGCCTCAAGATTTTGCTGGAGCACCTAGGGATTTTAGTGCTGTAAAACACCCTTCAAAACTAAACGTCCGTATAAGGCCTCATGCAGAGTTTTGCATGAGGCCTTTTCATGCAGACTTTTGCATGTCATACTAGGATGCAAAAGCCTGCACGTTAGGAGATAGCCGTGGATATCCTTCCCATCACCACACCACGCCAAGCTGGCATCTACGTGCGCCAGGCACGCGAGACTCAGGGTCTCACCCGTGCCACCCTCGCCAAAAAGGCCGGTGTTTCGGAGCGCCTGCTTGCATCGCTCGAGCTAGGAGACGCCACCGGCATTCGACTCGACAAGCTGCTGGCGATTTTCGACGCTCTTGAACTGGCGCTCGCAGCACAAGGGGATATAAGCGAAACGAAAAATGAGCACCCAGTCGACGCCCCGCATGCTGATCAACCTTGCAGCACCTCCAGACGCCATCACGCTCAACGTCTTCATCATCGCAACCGTCGCAGCACAACCATTCCGGCTCTTGCAGATACCCCCCTTACGTCCGAGCTCTACGACAGGGCCTTCGCCGATTTCGCCATGTCCAATCTCGGAGTCTCGATTGCCGCAAACGCATCTAGCCAAACCATGCCCGAAGGGAAATAGCCAATGGCCAGAACATCACTTCGGACCATTATTTGCGGCGTGCCTGCTGGAACGCTCGCGCAAGATGAGAACGGTCTTATCAGCTTTACCTACGATCATGACTATGACGGGCCAGCCCTATCGACCAACATACCCGTATCGAATCGCACATACGGACAACAGGTCATGAATCCGTACCTGTTTGGCCTTCTACCCGACAGCGAGGACCAACGAAAAGCGATTGCCGCCGAATTCGACGTTAGGCCCAACAATCCCGTTGCGTTGCTCAGCCATATCGGACTCGACTGTCCGGGCGGAGTGCAGTTTTGTGCCGAAGAAGATGCCGACGCCGTCCTGCATCGCGCTGGCGACTACCGCCCTATAGACGACCACGAAATTGCTCTCCGTCTCAAGTCGATCAGAGATGACCGCGATGCATCGTGGATGGGTCTAGATGAAAGTTGGTCACTTGGAGGCAACCAGGGCAAGTTCGCGCTCGCGTTCATAAACGGCCGCTGGTGCGAATGCATGGGCTCCTCGCCCACAACGCATATTTTCAAAAATGGCGTTATCGGATTTAAACTCGAGGCTCTCAATGAGTTTGTCTGCATGAAAAGCGCCCAGCGCGCCGGCATCGCAACGGCAAACGTCGAATATCGTATGTTTGAGGACGAACCTGCCCTCATTGTTGAGCGCTATGACCGCGTGAAAGTCAAAGACGGAACGATCAGGCGCCTACATCAAGAAGACCTCTGTCAGGCACTTGGGGTGATGCCCGCCCAAAAGTACACGGCAGACGGCGGCCCGACCACACGCGACATTCAAGAGCTCCTCGTAAATACGAGCCACCATCAACTTAACCTGTATCTGTTTACGCAGATACTTTTCTTTAACGCCATCATCGGCGCACCGGATGCGCACGCGAAAAACTATTCCCTGCTCCTTGGAAACGACGGCGCAGCCATGATGGCTCGAATGTACGATGTCGCGTCGGGTTTGGCGTATGAGCGCATGCGCCGCCGGGCGCGCCTTGCCATGAGCGTTGGCGGCGAAAATCGTGTGGGGCGCATCGGTCCAGGCGCTATCCGCCGATACCACGGTATGGGCGACCCCGCGCTGGAGGCGACGCTCACCGATGCCGGGCTATCCGAGAAGTTTTGCTTTGCGACCATGATGGACCTCGCCTACGAGGTGCCCATTTGCATGGAAGAGGTCATGGACGAATACGCCGACCTGCCCGGCATGGCGGACCTGCGCGAGCATATGCTCGGCCCCGTCCGCGAAAACTGCCAGCGCACCCTCGACCTCATCAAGGCAGAAATGGACTAGGTGGCCGCAATTTCGCAATTATCAAACAAAAGAGAGGGGGCACCCGTCGCAAAAGCTCGGATGTCCCCTCTCGTAATGTCATTTGCAATCCGCTAGCACGTGGCTCGAACTGCTGCTAGCGCAACCTTTACGCAGCGAGGCGCTTGAGGACGTCGATGAGCAGCTCGTAGAAGCGCTCGGCAGAAGCGAGCTCCATGCTCTCGTCCGGGGTGTGGACATCGGAGAGCGTCGGGCCCACGGCGATGGCGTCCAGGCCGTGCAGGGCCTCGGCAAACAGGCCGCACTCAAGGCCGGCGTGAATGGACTCGATGCGCAGCTCGGAGCCAAAGAGCTCACGATAGCTCTCGACGAAGACGTCGCGGACCGGCGAATGCTCGGCGTAGCTCCAGCCGGGATACTCGAACTCAAACTTGGCGTCGAAGCCCAGGACATCGGCAAGCATCTGCAGGCGGTCCTTGAACTCGTTCTGCAGCGAGGTGATCGAGGAGCGCGGGGACAGCATGATCTTGACCTCGTCGTCAGAAGTGGCAACCACGCCGATGTTGGAGGAAACCTCGACGGAGCCGTCGGTGGCGACGTTGCGGCGAATCACGCCGTTAGGGGCAAGACGCAGGGCGCGGATGAGGGCAAGCGCGGACTTCTGGTCCATGGCCTCGACCTCGGCGTCGTCGGCAATCTCGACGGTGCAGGTAAAGCCGGGGTCGAAGACCTCGAGCTCGGCAGTGACGTCGGCGATGATGCCACGGGCGATCTCGGCCGCGGCCTCGGCGGCAGCGTGATCGGCATAGACCAGAACGGCCTTGCACTCACGGTTGATGGCGTTGTCCTTGGTGCCGCCGTTGAAGCTGACGATGGCGGGCTCACCGGCAACCATCAGGCGGTCGATGATGCGGGCCATGATGAGGTTGCCGTTGCCGCGCTCCAGGTGGATATCGCTGCCGGAGTGACCGCCCAGCAGGCCGGAGATGTCGAGCGTGAGGGTGCTACCGGTCTTGTGCTCGCGCGCGATCGGGCAGGTGTAGGTAACGACGACGCCGCCGGCGCAGCTGACGGTGGCAACGCCCTCTTCCTCGGAGTCAAGGTTAATCATGGTGCGGGCGCTAATCTGGGACTTGTCGAGCGTCTCGGCGCCAACCAGGCCAGTCTCCTCGTCGGTGGTGAATACGCACTCGAGGGCGGGGTGAACGATCGAATCGTCATCGAGAACAGTGAGCATCAGAGCGACGGCAATACCGTTGTCGGCGCCCAGAGTGGTACCGTTAGCGGTGAGGACGCCGTCCTTGACGACCAGGTCGATACCATCAGTCGTAAAGTCGTGCTCAACGGAGCCCAACTTGTCGCACACCATATCGATGTGGCCCTGCAGCATTACGGTCGGGGCATTCTCGGCGCCGGCAGATGCGGGCTTGCGAATGATGACGTTGTAGACCTCGTCCTGGTACACATCGAGACCGCGCTCCTTGGCAAACGCGACCAGGAAATCGCTGATGCCCTTCTCGTTGCCAGACCCACGGGGGATCGCGCTGACCTCCTCAAAGAAATGGAACAGCTGGGCGGGCTCGTAGCCGGTAATCTTGTAGTCCATGGTGCCTCCTTGGCGCAACTGGTTAGACAGTAAGACATGCGACTTGTATATTCCCAGACTTTGCGTGCATAAACCAGTCGAAAACGCCGAGCGCCCTCGCATCATCGGCTAACGGTGGACCGTATAGCGTAACGGTCACAACTTCCGCAGCTCTACAAATCGAGGCGCCCTTTCCGGAACGCCTCGATTGCGCGTATCAAATTGTCGCCACGCCCTACAGCGCGCCAGAACCGGCTTGCATCATGCCGCCGGGGCCCGAGGTCACGCCGCCGCTCACGGGCGCGGCGTTGCCGGTGTGCGGTGCCGCCGGGGCGGTATCGCCACCGAGCGTGCCCGCCTGACGCGGTGCCGGGATCTCGCCCGTGCCGTGGCTAAAGACAAACTTGCCATCGGCCACGTCGCACAGGACGGTATCGCCCTCGCCCCACTCGCCGGCCAGGAGCTCCTCGGACAGCGGGTCCTCGATGAGCTTTTGAATGGCGCGGCGCAGCGGACGCGCACCGTTGGTGAGGTCGGTGCCCTCGGCCACGATCTTGTCATAGGCCGCATCGGTGAGCTTGATGTTCATGCCGTTGGCAATCAAACGCTGACGCAGATCGTCCACCAGCAGGTGCGCAATCTTGGTGAGATTCTCGCCCGAGAGCTTCTGGAACACCACAATATCGTCGATACGATTGAGCAGCTCGGGGCGGAACAGGCGCTTGAGCTCGCCCATCGCACGGCCGCGGATCTCGCTCGACGTGAGACCCTGCTCACCGGTGGTGCCAAAACCGACGCTCGCATCCTGCGCGATCTCGCGGGCGCCCACGTTGGACGTCATGATGATCACGGTATTGCGGAAGTCGACCGTCTTGCCCTGGCTATCGGTCAGGCGGCCCTCCTCCAGCACCTGCAACAAAATGTTGAAGATGTCGGGGTGCGCCTTCTCGATCTCGTCGAACAGCACGACCGAGTACGGATGACGGCGAACGGCCTTGGTGAGCTGACCGCCCTCGTCGTGGCCCACGTAACCCGGAGGGCTACCGATGAGCTTGGAGACCTCGAACTCGCTGCCGAACTCCGACATGTCGAAGCTGATGAGCGCGTCCTTGCTGCCAAAGAGGTACTCGGCGAGCGTCTTGGCGAGCTCGGTCTTGCCTGTGCCGGTGGGACCCAGGAAGATAAAGCTGCCGCCGGGACGACGCGGGTCCTTGAGCGGCGAGCGGCTGCGGCGCACGGCCTTGGCGACGGCCTCGACTGCCTCATCCTGGCCGATGATGCGCGTCTTGAGCACGCTTTCGGTCTGCAGCAGGCGCCGGCTCTCGCTCTCGGTGAGCGAGGAAACCGGCACGCCAGAGGTCACGGACACGATGTCGGCAATCTGACTCACATCGATGGTGAGCGGGCTGGCGTCGAGCTCAGCGGTCCAGGCAGCCTTGGCCTCGGCGAGCTCAATCTCGGCGGCCTTCTGCTGCTCGGTAATCTCGGCGGCCTTGTTCATGTCGTCGCCCTCGGTGGCCTCCTGCGCGGCGGCCTTGAGCTCCTCTATGCGATGCTCGGCCTCGCGCACCGGCTCGGGCGCGCGATTCGCGGCGATGCGAGCGCGGGCACCGGCCTCGTCGATGAGGTCGATGGCCTTATCGGGCAGGAAGCGATCCTGGATGTAGCGGTTGGAAAGGTTCGCGGCGGCCTCGATAGCACCCTGCGTATAGCGCACATGGTGATGCTCCTCGTAGCGCGGCTTGAGTGCGGTCAGGATCTTGACCGTGTCCTCGACGCTCGGCTCCTCGACATCGATGGTCTGGAAGCGACGCTCGAAGGCCGGGTCCTTGGTGAGGTACTTGCGGAATTCCTCGGCCGTGGTGGCACCGATAATCTGAAAGGCACCGCGCGCGAGCACGGGTTTGAGCATGGAGCTCGCGTCGATGGAGCCCTCGGCAGAACCGGCACCGATGATGGTGTGCATCTCGTCGATAAACAGGATGACGTCGTCGGCTTCGGTGGCCTCCTGAATCACGTTCTTGAGGCGCTCCTCAAACTCGCCGCGATACTTGGCGCCCGCCACGAGGCCCGGCAGGTCGAGCGTCCAGATATTCTGGTTCATGAGGTTCTCGGGCACGTTGCCGGCTGCAATCTGCTGAGCCAGGCCCTCGACGATGGCCGTCTTGCCCACGCCGGGGTCGCCCAGAATGAGCGGGTTGTTCTTGGTGCGGCGCGAAAGAATTTCCATCATACGCTGGACTTCCTTTTCGCGACCAATTACAGGGTCGAGCTCGCCGTCGCGCGCCTTCTGCGTGAGGTTGGTCGCGAACTGCTTAAGCGTATCGGTGCCACCCCCCTTTTGCTGAGAGGTATCCGAGCCGCTAAAGAACGGCAGGCCCGCACCGGGACGACCAGCACCGGCGCCGGCGAGCGGACGCTTCTTGTCCTGGTCCTTGGCGGTGAGTTTCTCGATAGCCTTTTTGATGGAGGCGGACGACACACCCAGGCGCATGAGGATGTCCATGGCCATGCCGTTGCCCTCTTCGACGATACCGATCAGCAAGTGCTCGGTCGACACGTAGGTCTGGTTGTTCTCGCGCGCCACGCGGAATGAACGCTCCATCACGCTAATGACGAGCGGCGTAAAGGCGAGCTTGGCCGCCTCGGTCTCCTCACTGGGCTCGGGAACCGTGGTCTGGACCTCTTTGAGAGTATCCATGATGTCATCATAGGAGATGTCGAGCGAACGCAGCGCCTCGGCGGCAATGCCCTCGTCCTCCTTGGCAAGCGCGAGCAGCAGGTGCTCGGTGCCCACCTTATTTGAATGAAGATCGAGCGCTTCTTGCTTGGCCATGGACATGACCTTACGCGCACGATCGGTAAAACGGTCTAACATGCTAGTTCCTCTTAGACGAGCTAGTTTTTTCAAACGCAAAGCGCCGCCCCGCGGCAGCGCTTTGGTCTCTTTACCCATATGGAGTATATGTTAACAGCTGGAGGAATATCTATAAACCCGGCTCACATGAATGCAGGTTATGACCGCATCGCGGGACTCACCGCGCGATGCGCGACAGGCGCCCCGCAAGAGAAACCCTAGGCGTCTTTCACCACGTCGGGACTCGTCGCACGCGATGCGCGATAGGCATCGGCCTCCTTGGAGACGCGTTCGAGCAGCTCGGATGTATCGACGCCCTCGACTTGCGCGACCGTTTCCACCGTCTGCATGGCGACCGCCCTCAGGTACGCGCACGCGCTGTCCCCCAGCTGCTCGAGGTCTATCTCCTCGCCGCCCTCCCGGGCAAAGCCGACCGCCATCACAAAGCCCATGATGCCCGAGACCAGAAAGCCCACCGCAAAGCTCGAATCTGCCTTGAGCTCTTCTCCGTCGGGGTGGACGATCTCTCTCACGCGGTCGATGATGATCGTATGAATGCCCTGCACGACCTGCTCGGCGGCACCCGCCCTCATGGTGATGACGATGCGCCGCAGCAGGCAGCGGACGTCGCGCCGGTCGAACGCCGAAAGGTCGCCCTCGCTCGAAAAATGCCAGAGGGCATCGGTGATGAGCTCGTTATCCTGCAGCAGCTGGGCTATGGCGATGGCGACGAGTTCATCGAAATCGTGAAAATAGTAGTAAAACGTTCCGCGATTGCACTGGGCGGCGCGGGTCACCTCGCCAACCGACAGCTCGAAGATGCTGTTGTTCTCGATGAGCTCCCAAAACGCCTCGATGATACGGGTGCGTGCATCGGGCGCATCGGCGTCCTTACGCGGTCTCGCCATGCGCCTCACCGCACCCCTGCGCCTTGGCGTTCATGATGAGCATCTGAAGACGGTTCTCCACGTTGGCGAAGCTCACGTCGGGATCGTAGTCGAGCGGCAGGAACTGCGCCGTGGGATACTGCTCCTTGAGCGCATGGATGAGCCCGCGCCCCACGACATGGTTGGGCAGACACCCGAACGGCTGCAGGATCACGAAGTTGCGGCAGCCGCGCTTGGCGTGCTCGAGGATCTCCGCCGGAATCAGCACGCCCTCGCCCGCATCGAACGTATGGTGCAGGATCTTATCGCTCGCGCGCACGAGCTCGGGCATGCGCGTCGGCGACTCGTAGAGCGGGCTCGCCGCGCCCAGGCGGTCGCAACGGTCGTGCGCGAGCTCGAACAGGTTGTCCGCCGTGGCGTACCAGGCCTTTTCGGGCAGCGACAGGTCGACGTGGAACTCGCGCGACTGCGCATGCTTGTAGAAATAGGTCTTGCGGATCACGTCGGTCATGCGCGCCTCGATGACCTCGAGCCCGTTGTCCTCGAGGTAGCGCTCGATCTCGTGGTTGGCGCCGAGATGGAAATTGAGCAGGTACTCGCCCACGATGAGAACGGTCGGATGCGGGTTCGAGCGGTCGTACGGAACGGCGTCCATGATCGCAAGCGCGCGTTTGAAGCCCGTCGCCTGGCCTCTCAGCCCGGAGCGCTCCATGCCCTCGATAACCTCATCGAGTGCGTGGTCGAACGCAGCGTCCGCCGCGCCCTTCTCGAGCTCGTAGGGACGGATGCGCCTAAGC
Source organism: Collinsella sp. (assembly GCA_048302525.1). Lineage (GTDB taxonomy): Bacteria > Actinomycetota > Coriobacteriia > Coriobacteriales > Coriobacteriaceae > Collinsella. The sequence continues at coordinate 20,964 of DBFDDV010000041.1, forward strand.
ATGGCCTCGAGGGCATCGATCATGGGAAGACCGTAGGCGATCTGGATGCTCGGGCCAAGGCCGAGCTTGAAGCCCGGATGCGCATTGTGGGCATCGACGTCGTCGTTGGTGAGCACCGGGACATAGTCGTATCCCGCGTCGTCGAGCGCGCGGCGCAGCAGGGGCATGTAGTGCGTCAGGCGGCAGTCGCCGATATACTTGCCAGTCACCACGGCGACGTCGTGCGGGTCGTACTTACCGCTCTCGAGTGCCGCGAGCGCCTCGCCGATCACGATTTGCGCGGGGAAGCAGATGTCGTTGTGCACATAGCGTTTGCCCAGGCGGATGGCATCCTCGCGCCCGATATCAAGGGCCTCGGCGCGCACGCCCTGATTGCGCATCGCCGCGGTCATGAGCCTGCAGAACGCATGGGAGGTGTTGGGGACCAGCGCGATCTTGTCGTGCCGGTCGCGCTTGGTGTACTTGACCTTATACGGGTCGTCGAGCGGATGGACCGCGTGCACCCGGGCGCCCTCGGCACGCTCCTCCGCGCGACGACGGTTGACCGACTCGATAAACGAACGCACGCGAATGCCCATGGGACCGGCGACGTCGCTCTCATCGAGCTTGATCATCATCGGAACCTTGGAGCCCATCTCGCCCATCATGCGCGCGATCTCGTCGGTGAGATACGCATCGTGACCGCAGCCGAAGCTGCCCATCTGCACGAGCTCGAGCTCGGGCGTCGATGCGACGATGACCGCGCACGACAGCATGCGCGCATGGTAGTTGTTCACGATGTCGATGCGGCTGTTGGAAAGATCGACGTTGCAGACCCCCGGCACCGCATCGGGCGTCAGCACGGGGATGCCGCGCTCAGAGAAGAGCTTGGGCAGCCCGTGGTTGACCAGCGGGTCGTTGTGGTACGGGCGCGAAGCGATCACCACCGCGTAGCCGCCGTCCTCGCGCACGTTCTCGAGCACCTGCCTGCCGCGCAGCTGCAGCTGGTTCTCAAACGTCTCCTGCGCGCGGTCCGCCTGCTCGGTCGCCTTGGCAACCAGGCCGGCATCGATATCGAAGGTCTCCTTGCACCACGCCTTGAGCTGGCGGTTTCGGTCGCCCTCGTCGTACCAGTGGAACAGCGGCGTATCGAACGGAACGCCGAAACGCTCCTCCGGGTTATCGGAATTGCGCATCACGTAGGGGTATCCCTTTACGACGGCGCACATCCACTCGCTGGTAGAGGCGGTGTTTTCGGTGGGCACCGTCGTGATGATGGGCATGAAGATGCGGTCGACGCCGGCGTCGACGAGATTGCGGATGTGCCCGTGGACGAGCTTGGCCGGGAAGCACACGGTGTCGGATGTGACGTGCGCCAGACCGCGCTCGTACATCGCCTTGGTGCTGCGTCCCGAGACGCGCACCTTAAAGCCGAGCGTGCTGAAGAACGTCGACCAGAACGGCATGGTGTCCCAGAACTCGAGCACACGGGGAATGCCGATCGTGACATCGCGCCCCCCGCAGACGGGAACCGTGGGGCACGACTCGAACAGCAGCTTCTCGCGGTCGACAAAGAGATTGGGGGCAGCCGCGGTCCGGTCGCGCCCCGTGCCGGGTGCCTGTGCCTCGCAAGCACCCTGCGGACGCAGCTCCTCCGCCGCGGGAACCTCGCGCACGAGCTCATCCCATGAGATGGCGCCGCCGCGCGGGCAGCGATTGCCCGTGACGTAAAGCGAGCCGTCGCCAAATGCCACGACCGCGCGCTGGCAGCGGTTGTTGCACCGACGGCAGGTAACGCCGCCGAACTCGCGATGCTCGAAGCGCTCCACGGCATCGAGCCCGATAAACGACGTGCCGGCGTCGCCCTTGCGGCATTCCTCGCGCGCGAGCAGGGCGATACCGATAGCGCCCATCAGCCCCGGGTGGGGCGCACGCGTGACGGGTTTGCCCAGATACTGCTCGAATGCGCGCAGCACCGCGTCGTTTCGGAACGTGCCGCCCTGGACGACGACTTTGTCGCCCAGACGGTTGAGATTTGAAACACGAATGACCTTGGTGAACACGTTCTCGATAATCGAACGGCAGAGACCGGCCATGATGTCGCCCGGACCCTTACCGCGCCGCTGCTCGGAAACGACGCTGCTGTTCATGAACACCGTGCAGCGGCTGCCGAGAACGGCGGGGGCTTTGGACGAAAATGCCTCGGTCGCGATATCCTCAACGGCTATTCCGAGGTTTTTGGCAAAACCCTCGAGGAACGAGCCGCAGCCCGCAGAGCACGCCTCGTTGACGACGATATCGGTCAGCACGCCGTGGTTGAGCCAGATGGCCTTCATATCCTGTCCGCCGATGTCGAGCACGAAGGTCGCATCGGGAACGCATGCGCACGCGGCGCGGGCGTGCGCGACCGTCTCGACCGTATGGTAGTCGGCGTGGAACGCGCGCGCGAAAAGCTCCTCGCCGTATCCCGTGGTGCCCACGGCATCGATCGCAAGCGTGACTCCCGCTGTCTCCCAGCGGTTCTTCAAGCTGACAAGACCCTGTTGGGCGACGTCGAGCGGTCTGCCGTTATTAGACGCGTAGAACGAATCGACAAGCTCACCCGCCTCATCGACCAGGGCGAACTTGGTCGTCGTGCTCCCCGAATCGATACCGAGCGCCACACGCACCGTCTCTCCGGGCGCATACGCATCCGGACCCTTTGCCGGCGTCTCTTTGCCATGGCGTGCCGTAAAATCCGCCTGCTCGGCAGGTGTGGCAAAAAAGGGCTGGGCAAGACGTCCCTCCCCGCTTGCGGGCGCGACCGTCTCGAGCTTATCCAGCCGGACAAAAGCGTCGGGAAGGTCGATCGGTTGGGACGATGCGAACATGTCGGTCAGCGACAGGGCGGCACCGCGCGCGACCATGATCTGCGGATCGCGCGGGACGATAACCTGATCGTCCGATAGATTCAGTTGCTCCCGGAACACGCGGACCAGCGTGGGGTTGTAGGCGAGCGTACCGCCCTCGAAGATTACCGGCGGCTCGATGTCGATACCCTGGGCCAGACCGCCGATCGTTTGGCGGGCGACCGCGTGAAGCGCCGAAAGCGCCAGGTCGGTGGTAGGAATGCCCTCGTTGAGCAGCGGCTGGATATCGGTCTTTGCGTACACGCCGCAGCGGCCCGAGACCTCGTGGACGGTCGTTCCCCGGCTTGCGAGCTGCTCGAACTCGCCCGATTCGGTGCCGACCCCCATGAGCTTTGCCATCTCGTCGATAAATGCACCGGTACCGCCTGCGCACGAGCCGTTCATGCGCATGTCGGCAACCTCGATGTCTCCCTTATCGTTGGTGCGGAAGAAGATCATCTTGGCGTCTTGGCCGCCCAGCTCGATGGCGCAGCGCGTCTGCGGATAGAACCTGCTGATCGCGAGCGCGTTGGCGACCACCTCCTGAACGTACGAGGCGCCCAGCGCGGTCGCGATATCGCGCGCACCCGAGCCGGTCACCGCAACGCGCAGCGACTCATGGGGAAAGCGCTCGGCGAGCTCGCCGAGCATGGCGCGCACGCTCGCTGTCTGACACGCCCCGTGGCGGCGATATCCCCACCACGCCTCGGTCATATCCTCGTGCATCGCGTAAACTTTGGTCGTCGTCGACCCTACGTCCAGTCCTACTAGCAACGCCATAATGCTCCGTCTCTCGCATTTTTCCTGCTAGAGATTTACCACTCTACGTAATACAACAGACTGTTGTATTTAAACTCCGTATAAAAAGCGGCTGCCGAAACGCTTCAGCAGCCGCCGAATGCACCAACAGATTGTTCTGCGCGCTAGCACGTCGGGCAACGGAGCAGCACGGGCCCTCCGGTCATGCGCACCGCTCACGCCCGCGATGTCGCCGAGAGAGCTATCCACGCTTAGGGCTCCAACCAAGCAAGTCGCCCGCGCTCAGCAGATCCCTAAGCGAGCTACTCGCACTCAGGAGCCATAGCCTGCTCCAAGAGCTCGGCATGCTCCTCCTCGAAAACCGTCCCCACAGGGAAGGCGCGACGGAAGACGAAGTGGGAAATCGGACCGGCTACCAAAAGGTTCCACGGCAGCGCCATCACAAAATTATGCGGGATGTTGATCATCCAGATCGCGGGCACGGAATACAGGTTCGCAAGGATGCCGCCGGGCATGTGCGTCAGACCCTCGCAGGCACCGTACAGCGACATGATGATAACCATGGGAACGACCATGCAGGAGCTGACGGCGAGCGTCATGACAAGCGGCGAGCTCTTGCCCGGCGTGACCAGGAATTTAAAGGCGAAGCCCTTAGCAAGGGGGCTGGCAACAAACCAGTCGCAGCACATGGCAAAAACGTAGGCAACGGGGAAGCCGAGCCACGCGGCGGCAACAACCTCGCCGTTGATGGCCCCATGCTGCAGGGCAACGTTGTAGATGCTCATCCAGAGCACCATGCAAAAGCACATGATAAAGGTAAACAGCAGGCTCTCTCGTTTGTTCATAGGCATAAAGGGCATGGTCCTTTCTGTGTTACGCCGCTACGCCACGCAACAAAAACGGGCGAGCAAGATGGAGCTGTTGAGACTTCATCTCGCCCGCCCGTGATACGTGCGTCTGCGACTACTTATGTGGTGAAACCAGCCTAGCACGAAAAGCACGTGCTTCGTAAGCGTTGAGTTTATGAAGATACAGGGCACCAATAATCCCCCGACCCCATAAGTTGCGGTGGAATACGGACTGTTTTGACCCTTTAAGCAGCAATTCAGTCCCTATTTCACCGCAATTCATTGGGGGTGCAAAGTAACCTGTCCCCCTTGCACCAATTAGCTGGTGTGGCGCCAGCGAGGGTCGGTGAGCGTACGCGCCACACCCAGGCCAACGGGCAAAAACGCCACGATGAGCACTGCGCGCACAAACCAGCCGAGCATATTGACTGTGTCGAAGGTGCACATGTAATACATCGAGCGATACAGATACAAACCCGGCACCATAATGACAATCGAAGGCACCGTGAGAGCGATACGCGGGTAGGTGAGCTTGACTTCGGCCAAGCTTGCCAGCAGACCCGATACCAGCGCGCCGATAAACGCTGCTGCCTCGGGAGGCATTCCCGTGCTGAGGCCCAGGAAGGGAATCATCGTCGGCGCATCGACAAGGGTCAGACGCAGGGTATTGGAAACGGCGCCGATCAACCCAGCTGCCGCGGCCATCTTTACCGGGCTGTTGAACATCACCGAGAAGCCGAATACGCCAACGAAGCTCATCACCACGCGCAGGAGCGTAAGGGCAAGCGGCGAAAGGCCCAGTGGGGCAAAGTCGTCCGGCGCCAGGCCAACACACTCGGCAACCATCCAACCTACGAGCGTCGCCATCACAATAATCGATACGGCATATGAAAGGCGCTCGATACCGCTTCGCATGTCGAGCTTGGCGATGTCGAGGCCTGCCGTAATGAGCGGAAAGCCGGGAATCACAAAGAGCATGGCGCCGATATAGCCTTCTTGGTGCGACATTGCCCCCGGTATGACCTGGCCAAGGCCGAGCAATGCCAGCAGATACGAAACGCAAGCGAGCGCAACGCCGGTCGTCAGCGCGCTGAACTGACCAAGGCCTTGCTTGAGAATATGGGAGCGGGCAAAGTTGCCGACACCCGCGCCCACAAACGCGCAGGCCATCTCGATAGGGCCGCCGCCGAGCAAAAAGACGAAGGCGCCGCAAGCACAGGCTGCCGCAAGGCCCTGTTGCCAGGGAGAGTAATCGGGCTTTGAGCTCTCAACGGTCCTGAGCATCTCGTGATACTCGTGTACCGTGAAGCGACGACCATAGGTCTCGATTTCCTTGAGGAAACTCTCCATCATCCAAATGCGATGGGTATTGACTCCCGTTGTGGGCAGGCTGACGACCTCATTAAAGCAGTGACCATCTTCGATGCAGGTGCACTCAAACGACAGAAGACTTAAGTCAACGTGGATGGTGACACCGAGTACGGCGGCAACACGATTCATGGTATCGCGCACGCGCCAGGCACCTGTTCCGCTTGCCAGCATAAGCATGCCGGTGCGGCAGATGATGGATGACTTGTCGGTGAGTGGCGCATCGACGGCAAGCTCATCGCCTGCCGTCACGATCTGGTGCCAATCAGTTTTCATATGGAGCGCGCCGGCACGAACGCCGTGGTGCATGGGGGCTCTCGAAAGCAGCGAGTCAAGGCGCGAAGGCTGTGGGGGCTCCGCTGATCCGACCTCGTCCTCGTCGGGCTCTTCATCGACCAGATCAAATGAGTCAAGCGGCGCTGGCTCGCGACGGTCGATCAGCTCCTCGTCCTCATCATCAAAGTAATTGAACTGATCGAGCATGTCCTCTTCGATTGCACGCTCGCTCACATCGTCCATACAGGGGCTCCCTTCCTACCGACTAACCCCCATCCTAGACAGCGACGGCTAAAGGAAACATAAAAGAGACGACTGTCATGCGAGCCATGTGCGCAATATCCGTTGGGTAGTCGTTTAAGAACGTCCCCAATGACTACATCGATGTTCTAAGTGTCAACCAAGTCAACGCCGCAGATAGAGGACGGACAGCGAAAGCCCGCCAGAGCGAGCAAGGTGCCTTCAAGAAAAATGGCGCCGCAGGTTGAGCATAAGTCAGCGAGCGGGTCGCATTTGTGACAAGGTGACGTGAAACGAAAGGGCGCTGACCTTTTGGTCGCGCCCTTGAAGTTGAACGTCAGATTGTCCAAATGCGGCCCGCGCAGCGTCGAGCCGTTACGCGGTTCGTAGAACCGCGTAACTAGTTAGTACATCTTTGCGCCGGCGGGGATGGAGGCGTCGAGCTGGATCAGGTTGAGGCGCTCCTCGCCCTCCTCCTCGTGGACAGCGCTGATCAGCATGCCGCAGCTGGGAATACCCATCATCTTGCGCGGAGGCAGGTTGGTGATGGCGAGCAAGGTCTTGCCGACCAGGTCCTCGGGCTCGTAATAAGCGTGAATACCGGAGAGGATGGTGCGGTCGGTACCGGTACCGTCGTCGAGCGTAAAGTTCAGCAGCTTCTTGGACTTCTTGACGGCCTCGCATGCCTTGACCTTCACAGCGCGGAAATCGCTCTTGGAGAAGGTATCAAAGTCGACGAACTCCTCAAACAGCGGCTCAACGGCGATCTTGGAGTAATCGAGCGTGGGCTTAAGCGACTTAACGAATGGGCTCGCGGCGTTGCCGGCCTCGGCAGCCTTGGCGGCAGCGGCACCGGACTGGAAACCCTTCTCGGGCTTCATGTGCGGGAACAGCAGGACGTCGCGGATAGAAGCCTGGTTAGTAAGCAGCATGACCACGCGGTCGATACCAATGCCAATGCCGCCCGCGGGAGGCATACCGTACTCGAGGGCGCGCACGTAGTCCTCGTCATACTCCATAGCCTCATCGTCGCCGCCGGCCTTCTCGGCCATCTGGGCAGCAAAGCGCTCAGCCTGGTCGACCGGGTCGTTGAGCTCGGAGAATGCGTTGGCGTACTCGTGGCCGGCGATGACCAGCTCAAAGCGGTGAGTCAAACGCGGGTCGTCCTCAAAACGCTTAGCGAGCGGGCTGACCTCGATGGGATAATCGCACACGAAGGTCGGGTTGACGATGGTATCCTCGCCCAGCTCATCGTAAATCTCGGCGATAATCCTGCCGGCGGTCCACTCGGGCTTAATCTCCAGGCCCTTCTCGCGCGCGGCGGCGGCAAGCTCCTCGACCGGCGTGTCGATGGTGACCTGCTTGCCGAGCACGTCGGAGACGATGTCGGTCATGGGACGGCTGGCCCACTCACCAGAAAGGTCGATGGTCTGGCCCTGGTACTCGATGACCTCGGGGTTGCCGATGGCCTTGTTAGCTGCCTTAATGACACCCTGGGCGAGCGCCTTCATGCCCTCGAGGTCGGAGAAGGCACGGTAGGCCTCCATCGTGGTGAACTCGGGGTTGTGGGTAAGGTCCATGCCCTCGTTACGGAAGATGCGGCCGATCTCGAACACGCGCTCAAAACCACCGACGATGCAGCGCTTGAGGTGCAGCTCGGTGGCAATACGCAGGTAGCACTCCTGATCGAGCGCGTTGAAGTGAGTGATGAACGGCTTGGCAGTAGCGCCGCCCTGGATGGTCTGCAGGATGGGGGTCTCGACCTCCATGTAGCCGTCGGACTCCATAAAGCGACGGAAGGTGGAGAGAATCTGCGAACGCTTACGGAAGGTCTCGCGAACGTCGTCGTTGGCGATCAGGTCGACGTAGCGCTGGCGATAGCGGGTCTCCTTGTCGGAAAGACCGTGGAACTTCTCGGGCAGCGGACGAACGGCCTTGGAAAGCAGGGTCGCGCTCTTAGGGGCAACGGAAAGCTGGCCGCGCTGGGTGCGCACGACCACGCCGGTCACGCCCAGGATGTCGCCCAGGTCGAGGGCCTTGAGCGTATTCCAGGCAGCCTCGTCCATGTCGTTGATGCGGCAGAACAGCTGAATCTCGGCAGTCGCATCGCGCACGACGATGAACATGATCTTGCCCTGACCGCGCTTGGCGACCACACGGCCGGCGATCTTCACGACATCCTCGGTGTCCTCACCATCGGCAAGATCGGCGTACTTAGTCTCGATATCGGCGACGTAGTCCTCAAGCTCAGAGTGCTCAGGATAGGGGTTCTGGCCCGCCTCGAACAGGGCGGCGCGCTTGGCCAGGCGGGTGGCGCGCTCGTCGTTGAGCGTCGATGCCTGATCGGCGGCGTTCTGGTTCTCTGCCATAAGTTAGCTCCTCAAACTAAAACGCTCCCCAGGATTCGGTCCCAGGGAGCGAAAACATACCTTTACGCGGGACCGTGGTCTAGCGTGCGATCTTGGCGATGGTGTAGACGCGAGTCTTGCCGGAAGGCGTAACGACCTCGACGGAGTCGCCCTCGCCGTGACCGATGATGGCGTGACCGACCGGAGACTCGTTGGAAATCTTGTGCTCGAGCGAGTTGGTCTCGGTGGTACCGACGAGCGTGACTTCCATGACCTCGCCGTTGGGATCAATCAGCGAAACGGTGGAACCGATGGAGACGGTCAGGTCGCCCGTGGTGGCAGCAACCTGAGCGTTGGCGAGGATGGCCTGGATCTCGGCAATACGAGCGGCGTTCTGGGCCTGCTTGTCCTTAGCGGCGTCGTACTCGGAGTTCTCCGAAAGGTCGCCGAACGCGCGGGCTTCCTTGATGTCCTCGACGATCTCCTTGGCGTAATCGCCCTCACGCCAAGCGAGCTCCTCGACGAGCTTCTGGCGGCCCTCAGCGGTCAGTACGATCTGGCTTGCGTCCATACGGATATCTCCCCAACTCTGATCAAACAATCAACTGTCAACAAAACGAAAAAGACCGGCTAGCCTGCGGGCAAGCCGGTCAGGTGCTCACCCCAAAGGGATGGGACTACTCTGCGTCCGCGTCGCTGTCCTCTGCCTGCTTCTTCTTGGCAGCAGCGAGCTTGGCCTCGAGCTCAGCGATCTCCTTGTCCTCCTCGGACTGCTCGACCACGACCTCCTCGGCCTGCTTGGTCTCGGCCTTATCGTCGCCCTCCATACCCTCACGGATATTCTTGACGGTAGAGCCGAGGGACTTGCCGAGCTTCGGCAGGTTCTTGGGCCCGAAGATAATCAGGACAACGACGAGAATAATGATGAGCTCAGGAGCCCTCAGTCCAAACATGTAGACCTCCACAATACAGCGAGACAAGCTCGAATGAGTATACCGCGGGTATCGCGGTATCACAACACTAGCTAAAAAAAGGGACCGCAAGAAGCGGTCCCTCCTCATGCTCTGGTCGGGTTGACTGGATTTGAACCAGCGACCCCTGCGTCCCGAACGCAGTGCTCTACCAAACTGAGCCACAACCCGTTAGCTCGACTATAGTAACAAAGATTTTCGCCGCGTGCTAGAGAAATTTTTATTTCTTTGGCGCGTCGATTTGAACCGTGTTGGAAATAAGCTCAGTCGCGCAGGCCCACCAGCCATTTTGCTGGGCAGCATCGGCAAGCCTTTCGGCCGTGGCAGCGGTGTCGCAAATGGCAAACGAGCAGGAACCCGATCCGCACACATCTACAGCAACGGTTCCGTCCTGTTTACGCAGCCAGTCGAGGACCGTTTGAATCTGCGACTCCATCTGTGCGGAAATGACACCAAGGTTGTTATGGATGAGTGCATATGCCGTCTCGGCATCACCAGCACGCAAGGCAGAAGCTATCGCGCCGGGCTTGTCCGCAGGCACCGGGGCCTCGTCAAAACGTCGATAGGCTTCAATTGTCGAAACGCTTGCCTCGCGCGGCTTGACCAGCACGACGGGCGTCGCGGGCAGCGCGGGGTACTCAGTTGCCAGCACGTCTCCCCCACCTACGTAGAACGCAGGACTCGCGTGCAAAAAGAACGGGACGTCGGCACCAATACCCCGCGCAATATCGTCGAGCGCTGGGTCGGTGCGATCAATGCCCCAGAGCTCCGCCAAGGCGACAATGACCGCGGCCGCATCCGTCGAGGGGCCGCCCAAGCCAGCGCACAATGGAATGCGCTTCTCAATCGTCACGCAGATGTTTGCCTCGCGACCATAATGCTCGGCCATAGCAACCGCAGCCCGATACGCCGTATTCTTTTGCATGGGAAAATCTGATGCTGGAACCGTCTGGACGGTCAGCGCCTGCGCCGGCGTGACCGTCACGGTATCGGAAAGACCGACGGCTGCCATCAGAGAATCGACCCAGTGGTAGCCGCGGTCATCGCGCTCGGTATGAACCCCCAGGTAGAGGTTAATCTTTGCCGGCGCGGAAAGAGTCAGGGACCGATCGGTCACCGTTAATGCTCCTCGAGCTGATTGCCGAGCGGGGTAAAGATGTGCTCGCCGCTCTCGGGGTCGAACAGCTCGACCTGACCGGTGAGGACATCGATATACTGGTAGGACTGACGCGACTTGCGGCCGCGACGCTCGTCAACCTCGACGATAAAGACGGCGGGGTGGACGCTCTTGATGGTGCCCATGCGCTCGACGACGCGGGTACGGCCCATGTTGGCCTTCACCTTGACGCGATCGCCCACCATATCGGTCAGCTTCTCGTGGATGTCGTCGACGTGATTGACTTCCATCTCTTCCATGAACAGGGCCTCCAGAAGGTGCAATTCAAAAAGGGGATAATACCCCTAAGATAGACAAAACTCTAATACTATAGCACCCTGCTGCCGCCATACGCAAGTAGCTAAATAAGCCCCGTCCCAAATACGTACCAGACGACAATCTCGCATGACCAGTTGTTACGTGGTTTGGTAAAACCGCGTAACCTAAAGGTTGTCGGTGTCCAGGACGATGGTGAATGGGCCGTCGTTGACCAGGTCGACCTTCATGTCGGCGCCAAAAATGCCGTGCGCCACGTGTTCGACATCTTGGCGAACGAGCGTCAGGAAGTACTCGTAGAGCTCGTTGGCAACATCGGGCGCGCCGGCATCCGTAAACGATGGGCGGCGACCGTGGCGGCAGTCAGCGAACAGCGTGAACTGCGACACCACGAGCACCTCACCGTCGACATCGGCAAGCGCCAAGTTGGTCTTGCCGTTCTCGTCCTCGTTGATGCGCAGTCCGCGGAGCTTGCCCCACAGCTTATCGGCCTCGGCACGCGTATCGCCATGGCCCACACCCAGCAGCACCAGGTAGCCGCGTCCAATGCGGCCCACGCACTCGCCGTCGACCGTCACGCCGGCGTTGAGTACGCGCTGCACCACCGCACGCACGGCCTACTCCTCGCCCGTCAGTTTGGCGGATAGGTGCTCGAGCGCATGGAATCGATGGCTGATGGCGTTCTTCTCGTCCGCCGTGAGCTCGGCCATGGTCTTGCCCGGCGTGTCGACCGGCAGGAACAGCGGGTCGTAGCCAAAGCCGTGATCGCCGCGGCCCTCGTGCGCGATAACGCCCTCGCAGGCGCCCTCGCCATAGGTAACCAGACCGTCCGTGTCGATGAGCGCGACGACGCTCATAAAGCGCGCGGTGCGGTCCTCATCTGCCACGCCTTCCAGGTTAACGAGAAGCTTGGCGTTGTTGGCGGCATCGTCGCCGTGCACGCCCGCATAGCGCGCGCTATACACACCGGGCTCACCGTCCAGCGCGTCGACGACCAAGCCCGAATCGTCGGCAATGGCCATAAGGCCCGTCTCCTCAACCGCGGCTTGGGCCTTGATGATGGCGTTCTCCAAAAACGTCGTGCCGTTTTCCTCGGGATCCTCAAAATCACCCAGCTGGCCGAGCGCCACAAAGCGCACCTCGGGCATGACCTTGCCCAAAATGGCCTCGATCTCGGTGAGCTTATGGGCGTTGCCCGTTGCCACGACGATGGTCGCCGCCGGGTCGAGGGTGTCGATGTCAATCTTCTCAAGTGCCATGACTGGCCTCCTTGTCTCTATAGCAAGCCGCGTGAGGGGCGTTTGGGCACTTGACCTCTCCCCTCTCAGGCGATCGGACCTTTCAACGCAGCATTTCAGCAGATAAAACCTACCAAAATAAACCTGTCCCTTTTGGCAGGTTAGGCGATGGCTTGGCGCTGAAGCTCGATGAGCTCGGCGATACCCTTGTCGCCCAGGTCGAGCAGGGCGTTGAGGCGTTTGCGGTCAAAGGGCGCCTGCTCGCCGGTGCCCTGGAGCTCGATCATCTCGCCGGTGTCGGTGGCGACGAGGTTCATGTCGACCTCGGCATGGCTGTCCTCGGAATAATCGAGGTCAAGCAGCGTATTGCCGTCGGCAACGCCCATGGAGATGGCAGCCACCTGGCCGATAAGCGGGATGCGCTCGATCTTGCCCGCCTCGACCCACATGGCGAGGGCGTCGCGCAGCGCCACCCAGGCGCCGGTGATGCTCGCTGTACGCGTGCCGCCATCGGCCTGAATCACGTCGCAGTCGACGGTAACGGTGTACTCGCCGAGTGCCTTCATATTGACGACGGTACGCAGGCTGCGACCGATGAGGCGCTCGATCTCCATGGAGCGGCCCTTGCGGTTGGCGTGCTCGCGCTTGCAGCGCTTGCCGGTCGACGCCGGCAGCATGGCGTATTCCGCGGTCACCCAGCCGGCCTTAGCTCCCTTTCGCCAGCCCGGCACGCCCTCCTCGATAGTGGCGGCGCACAGCACGCGCGTGTCACCGAACTCGGCCAAACACGAGCCGTGGGCGTGCTTCATGACGCCACGGGTGAGCTTAACGGGGCGCAACTCGTTGGCGGCGCGGCCGTTGGTGCGGTTGACCTGCATGTACTCCATAGAAATATCCTTTCGGCAAAAGATGTGGCGAAGGCTTTGGCGGCTGCCTTACATCTATTTCAGCTCATCGATATCGATATGTTCGATGCTCTTGAGCGGCTGACCAAAGATAAAGCTGCCCGCCACCGCAAACTCGGCAATATTATCGGCCGTCGTTGCAAAACGATGTTGCGGCTCGGCTGCGTCGCCCGCCAGCTGCTCGCGGCGCGTGAGGATATCGGTCAGCTCGCGCGTGGTCTCCTCGGCGGAACTCACGACGCGCACCCCAGGCCCCAGCGCATGGCGGATAGGTCCCACCAACAGCGGGAAATGCGTACAGCCAAGCACCACGGTATCGATACCGTGGTCGCGCAGCGGCTCAACCGTGGCACCCACCAGCGCACGCACGGCAGGCGTATCGAAGATGTCCTCGTTCTCAAGCCACTGTTCCTGCAGGTGTGCACCCGAGGCGAGCTCGTGTTCGACAACCTCGACAAAGCTCGAGGCAGGACAGCCGTATACATCGACGCCGGCATCTAGATCCTGAATAGCGCGCGTGTAGGCGCCCGAGCGAATAGTGAGGTTGGTGGCGAGCACGCCCACGCGACGCGTACGCGTGCTGTTGATTGCCGCACGGGCACCCGGCGCGATCACACCGATCACGGGAACGTCGAGCACCTGCTGGGCCAGACGCAAGGCCGCAGCGGTCGCCGTGTTGCAGGCGATGACCATAATCTTGACGTCGTGCTTCGAAAGCCAACGACCCGCCTGCAACGCAAACGAGCGCACTTCATCCTCGGTGCGCGTGCCGTAGGGGCAGCGCTTGGTGTCGCCAAAGTAGTAGACGGACTCGTGCGGCAGCGCCGTCGCAATCGCGCGCGCAACCGTCAGACCGCCCAAACCAGAATCGAACACGCCAATCGGGCGCGTGTCGCCTGCCGGATTCTCGATATCGGACATTACCTCACCAGTCTCTCTCGAAAAGACATGTCCAAGTGCAGCGACGCCGCGCTACGAACGCGCCGCGACCAGCAGCTCTGCCGTCGCCGCCCAACCGTCGACAATTTTGCCGCGCGTAACGAAAGCGTTCTCGCAAGCAGCCAGGAACTCGGGCGCGCCGGCGCTCGTCAGGCCATTCTCGACCAAGCAGAACGTGCCCACGTGATCGGCCATGTAGAAGTCGGACTCGGAGTCGCCGAGCGCGAGCGTCTCCTCGCGCTCGATCCCTAGGTGCTCGCAGAAGCGCGCAATGGCAACGCCCTTGTTGAGACCCGCCGGATTGATGTTGAAGGCGCGGCCGTCCTCGACGCGATCGAGTTCGAGCGTCGTCGGCTTGGACAGGTGAGTCAGATGGCCGTTGCAAGCCCAGATCAGACCGCAGCCGGCCTCGTCCAGGATGGCCTGGACCTCATCGTCGGGCACATCGCCGCGCATGCCGACGGTGACCTCACGGTATTTGTAACCGGTCGACATGTCGTTGTGGTACTCGATCTTGTGCGGCCAGCGGGCGAGGATCTTCTCGCACACGCCGGTCTGCTCGATCACCTGGTGCGGAGTAAGGCCGCAGGCGGGGTCGTAAGGCATGTCGCCGGTCAGATACTCCCAATCGTTGGCTTTGAGGTCGTACATGACCAGGCCGCCCATCTCGCCGATGTAGGAGTTGAGGCCGAGCACGCGCGCGTCCTCGTGGATCATGGTACGGTTGCGGCCCGAGGTGGGAACCACCTGGATACCAGCGCGAGCGAGCGCCACGACGGCCTCGACGAGTTTGGTCGAAGGGTTGCCGTCGTTGTCGCGCAGCACGCACGAGCCGGGCGCGAGCATCGTGGCATCCAGGTCGGTAAAGACGTACTTGACCTTGGCCAAGCGCTCGCGCATCTCGCCCGAAAGCTCGGCAACGGTCGGCAGGGTATTGTGGGACATGGTTACTCCGTTTACGTAGAAGGATTTGGACTTGGACGGCATGTTTTGATTGAGGGAACACGCTTATGGCGACAGCGCACTCAGGGCGCCGCCGCCATCATGGTTCATTAGTCAAACTGGGTAACATCGATCAGGCGATTGGCCAACGAAAGGTCGCTCTCGATGGGCACGAACTCGTCGCCCACGTGCATGAGCTCCTCGTCACCCTTTGCCAGCAGCAAGACAATGGTAGGAGCATCGGGGTTGACGTACTCCTCGCGCGCCGCCTTGAACGCCGCATGCACGGCAGCTTCGCGATCGAGGATGATCTTGTTCGGCGTATCGTCGGGAACATGTTCGGCAAGCTCGCGACAGACCTTCATCGGGTCCTCATGAGCCGGGTCCTCATTGGCAAAGATCATCAGGTCGGAATACGGTGCGGCCTCGCGCGGAAGCTGCTCGCGGCGCTCCTGCGCCTTGCCGCCGGCAGCGCCAAACACCGCGATGACCGGGCTGGCGGGAAACGCGCGCTTGACCGACGAGAAAAGCGAACGGAACGAAAGCTGGTTGTGCGCATAGTCGACGACGCAGATCACGCGGCCGTCCTTCGACTCCACGACCTCCATACGGCCCGGCACACGCAGTTTGGAGAGGCCCTTCTTGATAGCCTCGATACCGATGCCGATCTCGCGCGCGGCGGCGATAGCGACCAGCGCGTTCTCCACGTTAAAGTCGCCCGCGATGCCCAGCAGGACCTTCTCCCCCGCCTCGGACTCGTCGGCACACAGGCCATGCAAGTTGAACTCGATGCTAAAGCCGACCATGCGTACGTCGCTCGCCCACAGACTTGCCTCGGGATGCTCGACGCCAACGGTCACCAAGCGCTCGGCCGTCGACGCTGCCTCCAGCACACGGTCGACCTCTTCGGTGCCCAGATTCACCACGGCGGTCTTTGCCTGGTCAAAGATCCTGAGTTTGCTCTCAAAATAATCCTCAAACGTGGGGTGTTCGATCGGCGAGATGTGGTCGCGGCCGATGTTGAGGAAGCACGCCACGTCAAACGGCAGATTCTCGACGCGTTGGTACTTGAGCGCCTGGCTCGAAACCTCCATGACCATGGACTGGCGACCGGACGTGCGGCAGTTGGCGATATGGCGCCAGATCTCGGGGGCCTCGGGCGTAGTATTGGTGCTCTCGTAGCACTCGATGCCATCGTCGGTACTCACCGAGCCGATCATGCCGCAGGACTCGCCCGCCGCCTTGATGATGGACTGGAGCATAAAAGCGGCCGTGGTCTTTCCCTTGGTGCCGGTGATGCCCACGATCTTGACGTCGTGGTCGGGACGGTCGTAGACCTCCGGCGGCAACAGGGCCATGGCCGTGCGAACGCTATCAACAACCAGCATCGCAGCACCGCTCTCCTGCGCCAGCGGCTCCAGAGACTCGACCAGTGACTCCTCGCACACAAATGCGACGGCGCCCGCATCGAGCGCCATGCTCAAAAACGCGGGCTTAAAGGCAGCACCTTTGCAGAAGAACACGTCACCTGCCGAGACCGCGCGCGAATCAAACGAGCAGCCGGTCACGGCACGCTCGTCAACCTGCTCTGATGCGCGCAGCTCGCCGCACACATCGAGAAGCTTGGCAAGCGTATCGACCGTGGTCACGGTCGCGGAATCCGAATGGTGCATCTTTCACCTTTCTCAGCCATTTGGCAGGGACGGTTTTTATAGTAACTGAAACGCACCCACGCAAAAACGGCTCCCGGAGGAGCCGTTACGCGCAGGCGTTCGTAAGCCGAGGCTAGGCAGCCTGAACAGCGGGCTGGTCCTCGTCGATAAAGAAGCGCTTGTACCACACTAGGAACACGAGCGGCGTATAGATCTTGCGCTGGAAATCGCCCTTGCCCGCAAAGTGCAGATCGAGCAGGTGCATGAGCTCGTCGGTATTGAAGAACTCGCTTGCCCACGGCGCGGTGAAGTACTCCTTGACATAGTCGTACCACTTTTGCTCGCGCAGCCAGTAGACAATCGGCACCGGGAAGCCCACCTTGGGACGGGTGGCCCACTCATCGGGCAGCGACTTGTTGGCAGCGTGGCGGAGTACCTGCTTGTTGCCGTTCTCGTTGATGCGGTAGCGATCGGGAATGTGCTCGGCGAACTCCATGACTTTGCGGTCCAGGAAGGGCACGCGCAGCTCCAGCGAGTGCGCCATGCACATCTTGTCGGCCTTGAGCAGAATGTCGCCCGGGAGCCACATGTTCATGTCCAGGTACTGCTTCTTGACCAGTTCGGGCTGACCCTTCACGCGTGCGTAGATGGGTGCAGCGAGCTCAAAGGCGCCGTCGCCGGTGTTGTACTCGGGCTTGAGCACGCCGTCGACCTCGCGCTCCGGCCATACCAGAGCCTGTCCCAGGAACGACTTCTCGGGGATCTCGGCACCCTTGACCAGGAAGTTATGTCCCTTGAAGTACGGCATATGCAGCGCCAGGTTACCGAGCGCGCGACGGATGGGCAGCGGCACCATCTTTTTGTACTTGCGCACCGGGACCGTATCCTCGTAGTAGGCGTAGCCGCCAAAGAGTTCGTCGGCGCCTTCGCCCGAAAGCACGACGGTAACGTCCTTGCGGGCCATCTCGGCCAAGAACCACAGCGGCACGGAAGACAGGTTGGACTGCGGCTCGTCCATGTGATACTGGATGTCCTCGAGAGCACCGAAAAACTCGTCGGCGGTAATCATCTTGCGAACGTTCTCGACGCCGAGCTTATCGGAAAGCTCCTTGGCGTAGTTGGTCTCGTTGAAGTTCTTGTAGTCAAAGCCCACCGAGAAGGTCTTGTCGGGCATGAGGCAAGCGGCAATGTAGCTGGAGTCGACGCCACCGGAGAGGAACGACGCGACCTTGACGTCGGCGATGCGATGGGCCTCGACGCTCTCGTGCACGACCTCGTCCAGCTCATCGACATACTCTTCGAACGGCTTCTCGACGGCAGAGTAATCGCAATCCCAGTAACGCTCGATGTTCATCTTGCCGGTCGGGATATCGACGGTAAAGTAGTGCGCCGGCGGCAGCTTGTAGACACCCTCGAAGAAGGTCTCCTCGGTTGCCGAATACTGCAGCGTCATGTACGGACGCAGGGCCTTTTTGTTGACCGCCTTGTGGAAGTGCGGGTAGTCCAGGAAGCTCTTGATCTCGGAGCCAAAGAGCACGCCCGGAGCGCCGTCGCCCGCATCGGCCATGGGATAGTAGTAAAGCGGCTTGATGCCAAAGATGTCACGGGCGCCAAAAAGCTTGTTCTTCTTTTTGTCCCAGATGACGAAGGCGTACATACCGCGCAGACGATCGAGTACGGCCTCGCCCCACTCCTCGTAGCCGTGCAGGAGGCTCTCGGTGTCGGCGCCGCAGTGGAACTTGTAGCCCTTGGCCTCGAGCTCGGAACGGAGTTCTTGGAAGTTGTAGATCTCGCCGTTGAAGACAATGACGACGCTGCCGTCCTCATTGGCCATGGGCTGAGCGCCGGCCTCGGTCAGGTCGAGGATCGACAGGCGGCGGAAGCCCAGGGCAACGCGGCCGTCGATAAACTGACCGCCCATGTCGGGACCGCGATGGACGATGCGGTCCATCATCTTGGTGAGCACCTCGGATTGGTTATCCGTCCCACCGGCAAAACCGACAAAACCGCACATATACTATCCCCTCTGCTGTTGCTGGGCATCAAATCGAATCAGTAGCTTTTGAGTATACCCGAGGGCGTAAAGAGGGGCGGAATGTTCAGGCAATCTCAACTGAATCAGCTCCGCTGTGACACGCGCGAGTTACCTTTAATGGATATGAGGTGAATGAGGCGATTGTTTTGCTATACTCTCTCCGCACGGGCGATTGGCGCAACGGTTAGCGCAGGTGCTTTACACGCACAAGGCTGGGGGTTCGAATCCCTCATCGCCCACCACTGATTTGATAGGCTCCCAGCAATGGGGGCCTTTCTTTTTTGGGCCCATCGCAGAGGGATTCGAACCCGACAGGGTGCGAAGCTGAGGAAACGCGAAGCGTTTTCCAGCGCAGCACGCGAGGAGCGGAGCGACGAAGCGGATGCGGGCGGCGCCAGCCGCACGCGGACATCCCTCATCGCCCACCATTGAATTGTTAGGCCTCCGGTGTTGGAGGCCTTTCTTTTTTGTGCCCGGCGCATGGGATTCGAACCCTAAGGACCCCTTATTTCAAGGTCCGTGGTCAAAAAATGGCAAAAATGAGTACTGCTACTTTGCTTGCAACATATAAACAGATAGTGTTTGCTTAGGTTACGCAACATATGTCCATTATAAGGACTAACAGTCAGATCAAAATCGTGTATTCATCGCCATTTCGACGGTAGCGCGCAGAGATGTGGTGTAAGAG
>DBFDDV010000042.1:0-46311 GCA_048302525.1 Collinsella sp.
CTCGGGTTCAAGCCTCCTGGGACGAATCGACCGATTAGTGAAAAGAACGGAAGACCCACTTTCCCGGCCACGACAGCGAGCGGGCTCCGGGTGCCCCAGGTTGCCGCGAAAGAGGAGGGAAGCGTACTTTATGTACGCGACCGACGATTGAGGGGCAAGATGGGGTGCCCGGGGCCCGCGCAGCGTCAACAAAAAACGCGGTTCGTTAGAACCGCGTAAGATAGTTGGAGCGGACAACGGGGCGTCCGCGTATCCGCTTCGCGGATCCGCACCGGCTTCGGCCGCCTGCCGGCGACCTCGCCAGCTCGCTACAAACGCTCCGCGTTTGCTTAACGCTCGCTCCCTCTCGGGTTCGAGCCCAGGCGATGGGTACAAAAAAGCCCGGCTACCGTGGTAGTCGGGCTATTACACTTGGAGCGGACAACGGGGCTCGAACCCGCGACCCCAACCTTGGCAAGGTTGTGCTCTACCAACTGAGCCATGTCCGCATATGTAAAACAAAACGGGCGCCGGAGCGCCCGGATGTTGCCTGGAGGCGAAGCCCGGATTCGAACCGGGGGTAAAGGCTTTGCAGGCCTCTGCCTTACCACTTGGCCACTTCGCCGAAAAAGGACCGCCTAAACGGTCCGGAAATGCAATGGAGCGGACAACGGGGCTCGAACCCGCGACCCCAACCTTGGCAAGGTTGTGCTCTACCAACTGAGCCATGTCCGCTTGCGGGTTATTAATTTACGCGAGTTGTCCAAAAGACGCAAGTACTTTTTTCAAAAAACTTGTCTGCCGCATGTTCTTAGTAGCTAAACGCGCTAAAGCGATTGGCTAGGCACACGATTCCAGCGCTCCGCTAAACAGCTTCACCATCTGCACGCGCGTGCCGGCGCCGTCCGTACGACGAGCAACCTCCACGTTATCGACGAGTATACGCATAAGCTTGATACCACGGCCGCGCTCCTCAGATGCGACCGGTTCGCTCGTTTCATCGATAGAATAGCCGGCACCTCGATCAAGCACCTCAACCACAACGCGATCGCCATAGGCCTGAACCGTCAGGACGCACCCGATACCGCCCGCATGGTCATAGGCATTACCCAGCGCCTCCCCCGACGCCAATGCGACATCGTAGCGCTCGTCACGGCGCAACGGAAGCGATTCAAGGAGTTCGGCGATGCGATGTCGGTAGTATGGAAGATTCTCGATACCCTGACGGACCTCAACGCTCTTACTCCAGCGAGGCAGCTCCCCCACCGGAATGGCAGGAATTGACTCCCGTGCCGGCCCCACGACATGAAGGATATCGACAAGACGAGCAATCTCCAAAAAGCGAACAACTTCACCTGATGCATTGACGAGCGAAAGCAGGCCTTCTCGCCTCATAAGCTCACGAGCGCGCGTAAGCAGGAATGCCAAGCCCGTAGAATCGATAAAGCTAACAGCCTGACAGTTGATGACGACACGACGCACGCCGCGGCCAATCAAAGCATCCAACCGCCGACGCAGCGCAGGCACCGTGGCGATGTCGATATCGCCTGGTGGCGTCAAAACCGCTATGTCATTCCACTCATTCATACGACCATGGTTCCCCAAAAAAGCCCACTCGATGCATTCGTTTCCCCAACCGTACGGATTCAGCCCGCCCAGCGTCGTCTATGAACGACCCCGTAAAAACTCAAGGGACACCAATGCAATGTCATCGTCCAGCGCCGATTCGGTAAATCGGTCAAGCTCGCCCAAGACCTTGCCGCAAATGCCCGATACGCCCTCACCCGAGACAGAGAGCAGAAGGTCGCGCAAGCGCTGCTCGCCAAAGAACGCTCCGGTGCGGTCGCGGGCCTCAATCGTTCCATCCGTATACATGAAGAGCATGTCGCCGGGGGCAAACGTAAACACGCCTGTCTCGTACACCATGCTCTCAAAGGCACCGATTACGCCCGATTGGCATCCAAGCAGCTCAACCTCTCCCCCACGGGCCTCGCCGCCACCCAGCGGCATCGACTCTGGCCTGATGACCATGGTCGGAGGATGGCCCGCCGAACAATACGTTGCGCGTCCGGCTTTAAGGTCAATCTTGGCGATAAAGGCCGTCACGAACGTCTCGACCCTCGAAAAGCCCATGAGCATGCTGTTAAGGGAGCGTGCCATGCGGGCCGGTCCAGCGCCCTCCCAGGCGTATGCCGTCAGGGCCGTCTTGACGAGCGCGGACATCGATGCGGCCTCAATGCCTTTGCCAGACACATCACCCAGAATCATGACGGCGCAGTCGTCGGGAAGACGAATGAGCGTATAGAAATCGCCTCCGACCAACGCCGAATTCGTGGCCGACAGGTACACCGAATCGGTTGCGATACCCGGAACATCCCCCAGGGAATTTCTCATGCCGATCTGGAGCGTCTGAGCGATATGGCGCTCCTCGCGCTTTTGAGATTCGCCTTCGTAGATCAGTTCAAAGTCATGCGCCAAGTGCACCAAGTAGTCATATTCAAGGTCATCAATCGGCTCTTGGCTACCATCACGAAGCAGCAGCGCGCGCGTCGTCGGGCTCTTCGCAACAGAAGCAGGAACAATCGCGTCGTTACTGTGCTTGCCATCGCCCTCAGAGCGCGGGTGCCCCGCCTCGATGCCGGAGTCGACGTAGAGACCTTGACAAGGCAGACCATGCGCCCTAAGCCAGCCTCCCATAGGCATCGATTCGTCAACGCGAGTTATACGGACGTGTTTAAGGTCCTCGGCACTCGTACCCCCCAAAACAGATGCCTCAAAGCCATCAGGGCCAGCCCCCAGACGTGCCGCTGGCGCCGTCGTGGAAAAGAAAAGCTTCTCGGGATCGTCCGGCAAAGCAACGCGACTGCCGCCTTCGAAATCTATGACGTAGGAATCCAGACTGGCGTCATACTCAACAGGGCAAAAATGGCAGTTGAGCATATTGCAGATCTCGGACGATACCGCCTGGGTAGCCGCGACGGAATCGTCTAGAAAGGTAAACAACTCATCACGTAAGACATTGAGCGAGCGGCCAAGCTCGGCCGTGCGACGAGAGCGAAGACTCGATGCCATGCCGACCAGTTGGATAGACAAGTAATCGCAAATGACCTCGAGTACATTAACGTCATAGGCGAGCGGTGCCTGGGGGCGTTTCCAACCAACTTCCAGCACGCCAAGGATCTGCGTACCGTAAAAAACGGGAAGACAGATCTCGCTGCGGTACGGAGGCATATCCTGCACGCGCAACAGGTGCTTAGAACGATTGTCCAAGTCCATGAACATACCGGAGGCGGCCTTATCGCCCTCAAGGTCCTGTTGAATCGACAAGCGACAGGCACGCGACTCACGAAGAACATACGTCGGAATGCCAGCGCCATACGGCAAAAACTCAGGCAGGTAGCTGTCGTACAGCTCCTTGGAAACACCGCGTAGTTTAAAACCGCCGCTCTCAGAAAAATAGATAGCGGCACCCGAAGCATCGAGCGTTCCTACAAGCTGGTTCAAAACAGTATCAAGCAGGCTGGGTAACTCATCGGAGCCCACAGTGCTCATAATGACCGAGAGCGTGCCAGAGAGACGCTTGTTCGCCACTCTAAGCTCCGATAACGCACGCTTGAGTTGACGGTCGTGAGAATACTGTTCTTCGATGCTATGGAGCGCCACCAGGACACGTGGCGCGCGGCGCCCAAAGATGCGTGGAGGCGTCACGGAGCCCGCACGAACCAAGACGGGGATAAAGGAGCCGTCGCTCAGCTTGAGCATCAGTTCGCTCTCGGAGCCATCAGTTTCAAATGGCAGACGATGTTCCGTCGCACGTTCAAAAGCGGACGAGTACAGGACGTCTTTGACATCTCCACCGATGACGTCGGCGCGTTCCTCGCACATCAAGTCGAGCAAGCGATTATTTACATGCAAAATGGTTCCGTCGAGCTCGCAGATAATGACAGCATCGCTCGTAATCTCTACCAATTGGGCAACGTCTGCCCACTCATTGCGCTCAAGCGTTTCCATCGTGAACCTCACCGTCTATCGGTAACAAAAAAGCCTCCGAAGAGGCTTCTCAATTGCGATGGTGTCGGAGGCGGGACTTGAACCCGCATGACCAAAAAGCGGTCACTAGCACCTCAAGCTAGCGCGTCTGCCAATTCCGCCACTCCGACATGCTATGTTGTTGATTCGCGGCTCGTTTTGTTGGACCCGCGCGTTCAACGAGGAAGATAATAACCTATGATTCGAGAACTGTGCAAGCACTTTTTTGAAAAAAGTTTACGAATTTGTAAATGTGCAGGTAAATGGTCCCATCGGCCCCGAATCGGCGTTGCCTCCCGGCGCGTCCTCGGGCATGAGCGATATTTTGCTACGCACTTCGTGCTGCAAAATATCGCTCCCCCTGCGGAATGCGCCGGGAGGCAACGCCGATTCGGGGCCTGCAACTACGTACTCCGCGCACCGTTCTCAAACATGTTCGGGAGCTGATATAAATTTAGTGGCTCGGCTTTGCCGAGCCCTTTTATGGGGAGGCCGGAGCCAAAGCTCCGGCCTCACTAACTTTCCTATTAGATTAAGTGAGCGATAAGGGAATCGCACTCCCCCTGCCGGGTTACCGCAGGGCCCGCCCTGGCGTTGCTTTTCAGAACATCCCGCAGGACGCAAGAAACCCCCGCCGCACGAAGTGCGCAGCGGGGGTTTCTTGCATGTCCGAGGACGTTCTGAAAAGCAACGCCAGGGCGGGCCCGGACAAACAACCGACTACAGGTCGATGTGCGATTCCTTGATCGGGAACGGCTCCGCGAAGTGGCAGGCGCAGCAGTGGCCCGGTGCAACTTCCTTAAACTCAGGAAGCTTCTCGGAGCAGATGCCCTGCGCGATCGGGCAGCGCGTGTGGAAGCGGCAGCCGGTCGGCGGATCCAGCGGTGACGGCGGATCGCCGGCGAGGATGATGCGCTTGCGGGTCTTCTGGATATCAGGATCGGGCACCGGCACGGCAGACAGCAGCGACTGCGTGTACGGATGGTGAGGCTCGCTGTAGAGCGTCTTCCAGTCCGAAACCTCGACCATCTTGCCCAGATACATAACGGCAACGCGATCAGAAATGTGCTGCACGACGGAGAGGTCGTGAGCAATGAAGAGATAAGCAGTACCGAACTTATCCTGAAGCTCCTTCAGCAGGTTCAAAACCTGGGCCTGAATGGAAACGTCAAGTGCAGAGACAGGCTCGTCGCAGATGATCAGCTTGGGCTTCAGAGCGAACGCGCGGGCAATGCCGACACGCTGACGCTGACCGCCGGAGAACTCGTGCGGATAGCGGTTGATGTGCTCGGGGTTCAGACCGACGACGTCCAGCAGCTCGCGGACGCGCTCGATACGCTCCTCCTTGGTACCTACGCCGTGAATGGTCATGGGCTCGGAGACGATCTCGCCGATGGTCATACGAGGGTTCAGCGAAGCATAAGGATCCTGGAAGATAAACTGCATCTCGCGACGCATGTCCTTGATCTCATGCTTGCTCATCTCGGCAACATCTTTGCCCTGGAAGAACACCTTACCGGCGGTCGGCTTGGTCAAGCGCATGATGGTGCGACCCGTCGTGGACTTACCGCAACCAGACTCACCAACCAGACCAAAGGTCTCGCCAGGATAAATCTCAAAAGAGATGTCATTTACAGCAGAGACGACACGCTTGGAAAAACGCTTGGCGAACATGCCGGACTCAGCGGGGAACTCCTTAGAGAGGTGCTCGACCTTCAGCAACGGAGTACGCTCGTTGGTATCTGCCATTACGCCTCGCCTCCCTTCTTGGAATCCTTGCGCGTACGGGACGTCTCAGGAGCGTTCTTGAGAAACTCGGGGTCACCGGAGTAGTGGCACGCAGAGTAATGACCAGACTCGGTGACAACGCGCTCGGGGCGCTGCTTGCGGCACTTATCGGTCGCATAGGGACAACGAGGCGAGAACACGCAGCCCTCGGGCAGGTTCATGAGCGAAGGCGGGTTGCCGTGAATCGGCGTAAGCGGCTTCTTCTCTTCGATGGCCTGCTCCGGGATGGAGCGGATAAGGCCCCAGGTGTAGGGGTGGCGGCTCTCGTAGAAGATTTCCTCAGCAGTACCGAACTCGACGGGACGGCCGGCGTACATAACCATGATCTTGTCGGCCATGTCGGCGACGACGCCCAGGTCATGGGTAATCATGATGATGGCGTTGCCGTTCTTCTCCTGCATTTCCTGCATGAGCTCGATAATCTGAGCCTGAATGGTAACGTCCAGGGCAGTCGTGGGCTCGTCGGCAATCAGGATATCGGGATCGCAGGCAAGAGCCATGGCAATCATGACGCGCTGACGCATACCACCAGAGAACTGGTGCGGATACTCATTGACGCGCTTCTCGGGCTCGGGAATACCAACGAGGTCCAAAAGCTCGGTGGCACGCTTGAGCGCCTCCTGCTTGGAGTAGCCACGGTGCAGACGAAGGCCCTCGCCCACCTGCTTGCCGATCTTATAAACCGGGTTCAAGGAGGTCATAGGATCCTGGAAGATCATCGCGATATCGTTGCCGCGAATGTGCTGCATCTCTTCCTCGGTCATCTCGAGGATGGAGCGGCCGCGATAGCGAACGTCACCGCCCTCGATCTTTCCCGGAGGCATCGAGATAAGGCCCATGATGGTCATGGCGGTCACGGACTTACCGGAGCCGGACTCACCGACGACACCCAGGGTCTCGCCGCGATCGAGCGTGTAGGAGACACCGTCGACAGCGCGAACGACGCCATCCTCGGTGTGGAAATACATCTTAAGGTCATCGACCTCGAGCAGATGCTGGCCCTCGGGAACCGGCTGGTCCTTCAGGTCCACATAGTTCTTGTTCTTCTTCATCCTTATGCGTCCTTCATCTTGACGTCGAGGGCGTCGCGCAGACCATCACCCAGCAGGGTGAAGGCGAGCACCGTCGAGAGAATTGCCAGACCGGGCATGATCATCATCCAGGGAGCAGTCAGAAGATACTGCTGACCGTCCTGAATCATGGAGCCCCACGAAGGCGTAGGCGGAATAACGCCCATGCCGAGGAAGGACAGTGCGGACTCGGTCAGAATGGCGCCACCAATGTTCATGGTCGCGTAGACCACGATGGAGGCGACGGAGTTCGGGAAAATGTGACGCACGACGATACGAGCATCGGATGCACCCATCGCGCGCGCAGCGTCAACATAGTCGTTTTCCTTGACCGTCAAGATTGCAGAGCGGAAGACGCGAGCAATCGAAGGCCAGCCGAGAATACCGATGGCGATAAAGACGTTCTGAAGACCACGGCCGATAACGGCGATCATGGCGACGACGAACAGCACGTACGGGAACGCTAGGAAGATATCCGCACAGCGCATGATGATCGTATCCCAGATGCCGCCGTAGAAACCGGCCAGAGCACCCATGACCAGACCGATCAACGTGGAGATCGCAGTGGCCATAATACCGACGGAAAGCGAAACGCGTGCACCGTAGATAACGCGGACGAGGATGTCACGACCAAGGGCGTCGGTGCCAAACGGGTGCTCCGCACACGGAGCCAGCAGCGACGTCTGGGCCATGGTGGTCGAATCGGAAGCCGTCGGCGAACCGAGCCAGGGCTTAGCCCACAGATCTGCGGTCAGGGCAACCACAACGACGATGATGATCCAGCAAACACCGATAACGGCGAGCTTGTTCTTACGAAGACGCTTGAAAGCGTCGCCCCACAGCGTGCGGGACTTGGCGGGAGCAGATGCGGCCTTGGTGGCGGTAGCCTGCTCCTGAGACTGAGAATCAGTTTCCTGCATGAGACGTACCTCCCTTAGGCCTTATCCGACGGACCGCCAAGGCGGATGCGCGGGTCGAGGAATGCATAGCTAATGTCGACGAGCAGGTTGATCACCATGACGACGACGACGATGAGCGTAACGCCGCCCATAACGATGGGCCAGTCACGCATGCTAATGGCGCGATAGACCTCATAGCCGATACCGGGCCAGTTAAAGACCGTCTCGGTCAGGATGGCGCCCGAAAGCATGCCACCGAAGTCGACACCAATATAGGTAACGACGGGGATGAGTGCATTCTTAAGCGCATGCTTGATGATGATCGCGCGATTGGAGAGACCCTTGGCCTTTGCCGTGCGGATGTAATCCTGGTTCATGACGTCGAGCAGCTGCGAGCGCATAATGCGGGCGGCGTAAGCGGTCGAAACCGAAGCCAGCGTAATGGTCGGGAGCACATAGTGCATCCAATCCTGATACTGAGAGCTGGAACCACCGGCACCCGAGATAGGCATGGAGAATGCACCGCCCGTGGCGTCCTTGAGGATGACGCCAAAGAACAGTTGCAGCAACATACCGAGCCAGAAGGCCGGGACGGCAACGAGGATCGACGTGGTGAGCGTTACCAAAATATCCCAGAAGGAATAACGCTTTACCGCCGAAATGATACCCGCACCGATACCCATGATTGCCTCGAGCACGATGGCGCACGCGGCAAGTTTGACCGTATACGGATACTTTTGGGCAAAGATTTCCGTAACCGGCAGCTTACGCTGATACGAATTGCCCAGATCGCCATGAAGCAGGCCGTTCATGTAATACAAATAACGGTCCACGAGCGACGTTTGAACGGGGTCGCCGTTCTCGTCAAGAATCGCGTTGCCGTCCTCGTCCGACTGGACCAGGTGATAGCGGACGCGAAGCTGAAGCTCCACCTCGGGGGACAGAGCCTTGTCTCCACCGATCAGCTTGATCGGATCTCCCGGCACGATATTCTGGAGGGCGAACAGAATCAGCGTAACGCCCAAAAACACCGGGATGAACTGAAGCACACGTTTAACGATGTACTTACCCATACCACTCCCCTATCTAGGGATTAACCTAAATGGGATGCCGATCGCCAGACCGGCATCCCAAAATTACCATCAGCCAGTTTACCCCAGGTTAGGGAGAACTGTATGTTTCCCATGAGGTCTACGTAAATACTTGACCCTCACGGAAGCTGCAAACTCTTAGGCGAGCTCGGCGGTACCCAGATCGGCGTGCTTCTGCGGATCAACATAGAGATGCTTGACGCGGTCAGAGCCAGCGATGGTGTGCGTGTAGAACATCACCGGGATAACCGGGCAGTCAGCAGCGACCATAGCGTCAGCCTCCTGCATCTTGGCGATGCGCTCGTCGTCGTCAACCGTGGTGCGGGCCTCGTCGACCTTGGCATCGAACTCGGGGTTGTTGTAACCAGAGCGGTTGTCGCCACCGAGGGAGTCGGAGTGGAACAGCGGGTACAGGAAGTTGTCCATGATCGGGTAATCGGCGATCCAGCCCAGACGGCCGAACTGATAGTTAAAGTTCTGATACTGCTCGAGCAGGGCAGACCACTCGGGAGTATCGGAGACGGCGGTGACGCCCACCTTGGCGAGGTCGCCGATGATGGACTCCATGATCTCCTTGTGGCCACCGTCCTGGTTGTAGGACAGGGTCACATTGATGCCACGATCGCCGTTAGCGCCAGCGGGAGCGACCTTATCGAGGTACTCGTTAGCCTTGTCGACGTCATAGGCGCAGAACTCCCATGCGCCCTCCTTGTAGCCGGCGATTCCCGGAGGAACAATACCGTCGGCGGGGGTACGGGTACCCTTGAAGATGGTCTTGCAGATGGCCTCACGGTTGATGGCCAGGGAGATGCCCCTGCGCAGGTCGGCGTTATTGAACGGCTCGGCCGTGTTGTTGCAGGTCAGATAGTACGTGGAAGGCTCGGCACCGAGCAGCATATGCTCGCCGTCACCCATGGTGTAGCCGTCCTTGGACTCGCCACGGTCCTTCTTTGCGGCGTCGATCTGAGCAACGGGAACGTCGCAGACATCGAGGTTACCGGCCTGGAACTCCTTGTAAGCGGTCTCCATGTCCTTGATGACCTGGAAGTGGATGGCGTCGATCTTGGCCTTGTCGCCATAGTAATCATCGAACTTCTTGAGGTTGATCTCCTGGCCATCCTCCCACTTACCGTCCATCATGAACGGGCCGTTACCGACCGGGGCAAGGTAGAAGCTCTTGACATCGGACTCGGCGCACTCGGGAACCGGGGACAGAGCCGGGTGAGAGGCGACGAAGGGGAAGTCGGCGTAGGCGGAAGTCAGCTTGACGACGAGGGTCTCGTCATCCGGGCAGGTAACGCCGGACAGCTCGGTAGCGTTACCGGCAAGCAGATCGTCATAGCCCTCGACCATGGAAAGGTGGTAGGAGACCTCGGAAGGACCATACTCGGTAGCGATGGCCGACTTGGTGTTGACCAGACGCTCCCAACCGAGCTTGAAGGACTTGGAGGTAACGTCGTCACCGTTGTGGAACTTAGCCTTCTTGATCTTGAAGGTGAACTCGGTGGCGTCGTCGTTAGCCTCAAAGGACTCGCAAGCCAGCGGAACGATCTCGCCCTTCTCGGGGTCGTACTCCGTCAGAGCGTCGAAGAGCTGGTACTCGACCTGAGTGCCCTGATCCTCCTGGACGTTGTAGGGGTCGATGCAGACCGGGTTGTTGATGTAGAAGTTCAGCGTCGAACCGGACTCAGAACCGGAAGCGTCGCCGCCCTTCTTGCCGCATGCGGCAAGAAAAGCCATGGAGCTCGCAGCGAGGGTGCCGCCAACAAAGGCGCGACGACCCATAACGGGCTGGTGGAACATAGAATCAGCCATGCCATCCTCCTTATGAGATAGGACAAAGTGAATTCGGCCGGGCAACGTCGAGACAGCCCGATCGAACCATTCAAACGCGGTCCGCCGTTATGGCTGGTTATGCAGTGCGGACCAACGTTTCGCAATACAGTAGCGCATTTTATGCACAATTTGGCGCTGATTCCGGTTAACGGTCGAGAATTTCTTTAGTTGGGCGAAGTATGTGGGGATATTTTGACTCTATTACAAGTCTGTAAACAAAAAGGGCCCCGCACATGCGGGACCCTTTACAAACGTATATACGCCGATGCTTAGTAGCCGACGATACCCTGCGGGAAGAAGAACATGCACAGAACGACACACACAGCAAAAACGACGGCCATAATTACCGTCAGGCGATCGAGGTTCTGCTCCATAACGCCCGTGGCAGAGCTGGAGTTATACAGCGAGCTGGCAATCATATCCGAAACGCCGGTACCCTTACCGGAGTGCATCAGGACGAGAATCGTCAGCGCCACGGCAGAGATAGCCCAAACGACAAACAGAAGAATCTGGAACGGACCCATAGATAAGCTCCTTAATAGAACAATTCAAACTCCAGTACTGTACCACAACCCCCAACACTCCCCCACCCGCCAATTGGGGACGGGGTAGAAATGGCAGAAATACCAAAAAGGGGGTCGTCCGGTGGTGGACAACCCCCTTACTAGAAAACGATAGTTGTTTTCTATTAGGCCTCGGTGGCGAGTACGCGACCCGTCATCTCGGCGGAAGGCTCAATGCCAGCCATGGTGAGCATGGTCGGAGCGATATCGGAAAGACGGCCGTCCTCAATACCGGTGAGCTGCGCCTTCTCATCAACAATGATGAACGGCACACGGTTGGTGGTGTGAGCCGTAAACGGATGCTTGGAACCGTCGGAAGCAACGTCAAACATGTGATCGGCGTTGCCGTGATCGGCGGTAATCAGCGCAAAGCCGCCCTTAGCGAGAATCGCCGGGACAACCTTGGACAGGGCATCGTCAACAGCCTCGACGGCCTTAACGGCAGCGTCGAAGACACCGGTGTGACCAACCATGTCGCAATTTGCGAAGTTCACGATGTAGAAATCAGCGCGATCCTCGTTGATAGCGGCGACAAGCTTCTCGGTAACCTCGGGAGCGCTCATCTCGGGCTGCAGATCGTAGGTAGCAACCTTGGGGGAAGCGACGAGCACGCGCTCCTCGCCCTCCTTGGGCTCCTCGATGCCGCCGTTGAGGAAGAACGTCACATGGGCGTACTTCTCGGTCTCGGCGGTGTGCAGCTGCTTCAGGCCATTGGCGGCGATAACGTCGGCCAGAACGTTCTCGGGGAACGTCTTGGGGAAGGCGACCTCGACGTCAAACGTCGGATCGTACTCGGTCATCGTCACAAAGTGCGAAAGCTTAATCTGCTCGCGCTCAAAGCCGTCGAACTCCTTGTCCGTGAACACGCGGGTCATCTGACGAGCGCGGTCGGGACGGAAGTTGAAGAAAATGGCCGCGTCGCCCTCGTGAATGCCCTCGTTGTGGGCAGCGAAGGGCTCGACGAACTCGTCGCCGCGCGGATCCTTCTCGTAGTAGGCCTTGATACCGGCAACGGGGTCGGTATCGGCATCGGACGCGTTGACCATGACGTCGTAGGCACGCTGGATGCGCTCCCAGCGGTTGTCGCGGTCCATGGCCCAATAGCGGCCCGAAACGGTGGCAACGCGAGCGTCGCAACCGGTCTCCTCGGAGATCTTAGCCAGGAAAGCGCAGAACTCGCTCATGTAGCCGGCACCGGACTGCGGGTCGACGTCGCGGCCATCCATGAAGGCGTGGACGCGAACGGTCTTGACGCCATGCTGGGCAGCCATCTTGACCAGAGCCTCGACGTGGTTCATGTGAGAGTGAACACCGCCAGGGCTCATAAGGCCCATGAGGTGCAGGGTCTTGCCTTCGGCCTTGACATCGTCCATAGCCTTGACGAAGACCTCGTTCTTGGCGATGGAGCCGTCCTTGATGGCGTTGTTGATGCGCGAAAGCTCCTGGAACACGATGCGGCCGGCACCGATGTTGAGGTGACCCACCTCGGAGTTGCCCATCTGGCCGTCGGGAAGGCCCACGTCCTCGCCCGAAGCACCGAGCGTGGTGTGAGGATACTTCTCGTACAGGCTATCAAGGAAGGGCGTCTTGGCAGCGGCGACGGCGTTCTCGCCATCAGCCGGAGCAAGGCCGCAGCCATCCATGATGATCAGGAGTGCAGGAAGATGACGCTGTGCCATATGTCCTACTCGCCTGCCTTGACGACCATAGAGGCGAAGTCGGCAGCCTTGAGCGAAGCGCCGCCCACGAGGGCGCCGTCAACGTCGGGCTTGGCGACGAGCTCGGCAATGTTGCCGGGCTTAGCGGAACCGCCGTAGAGAACGCGGATGCCGTTAGCGAGCTCCTCACCAAACATCTCCTTGAGGGTCTCACGGATAGCGCCGCAGACCTCCTGAGCGTCCTCGGCGGTAGCGGTCTTGCCGGTGCCGATAGCCCAGATGGGCTCGTAGGCGACGACGACCTGCTTGGGGCAGGTGATCTCAAGACCAGCAAGGCCAGCCTTGACCTGGTTCACGACGTGCTCGACATAGGTGCCAGCCTCGCGAACCTCGAGGGACTCGCCGCAGCAGAAGACGGGAACAAGACCGGCGGCAACGAGGGCCTTGGCCTTCTTGTTCTGGTCCTCGTCGGTCTCGTGGAAGTAGTCGCGACGCTCGGAGTGGCCGATGATGCAGTAGGTGCAGCCAGCGGACTTGAGCATGTCGCAAGAGGACTCACCGGTGAAGGCACCCTTGGCCTCCCAGTACACGTTCTGTGCACCGAGGGCGATGGGGGCAGCCTGAATGCGGTCATGAACCGTGGTGATGTCAATGGTCGGAGGGCAGACGAGCACCTCGACGCCAGCCGGAACCTCGGGCAGAGCCTGAGCCAGCTCGTCGGCGAGCTTGGCAGCCTCGGCGACGTCGTTGTTCATCTTCCAGTTACCAGCGATAAGAAGGGTGCGATTAGGCATCGAGAAGCGCCTCCACTCCGGGCAGGGCCTTACCCTCGACGAGCTCCATGGAAGCGCCACCACCGGTGGAGATCCAGCTCATCTTGTCGGCCAGGTTGAACTTGTTGACAGCCGCGACAGAGTCACCACCGCCGATGATCGAGGTGCAGTCGGCCTCGGCGACGGCCTCGGCGATAGCCTGGGTGCCGTGAGCGAAGTTGTCGAACTCGAAGACGCCCATGGGGCCGTTCCAGAACACGGTCTTGGCGCCCTTGACGGCCTCGGCGTAGAGCTCCTCGGTCTTGGGGCCAATGTCCATGCCCTCACGGTCATCGGGGATAGCGTCAGAAGCGACGACCTCGGGGACAGCGTCCTCGCCAAAGTGATCGGCAACGCGGTTGTCGATGGGGAGCAGGATCTTGACGCCCTTCTCCTCGGCCTTCTTGAGCATCTCGCCGGCGCGCTCGACCCAGTCCTCTTCCTTGAGGGACTGACCGACGGTCAGGCCCTGAGCCAGGAAGAAGGTGTAGGCCATGCCGCCACCGATGATCAGGGTGTCAGCGGAGTCGATGAGGTGATCGAGAACGCCGATCTTGGAGGAAACCTTGGAACCGCCGACGATAGCGACGAAGGGGCGCTCGGGCTCGGCGAAGATGCCAGTCAGCGTGTCGACCTCCTTCTCGAGCAGGAAGCCGGCGACGGCAGGCAGGTAAGCGGCGGGGCCCACGACGGAACCCTGGGCGCGGTGAGCGGTGCCGAAGGCATCGAGAACGAAGACGTCACCATAGGAAGCGAGGGTCTTGGCGATCTCGGGATCGTTCTTCTTCTCACGCTTGTCGAAACGGACGTTCTCGAGAACGAGGACCTTGCCCGGCTCGACGGCGGCAACAGCCTCAGCAGCCTTCTCGCCGTAGGTGTCGGCGACAAAGGCAACATCGAGACCAGAGAGCTCAGCGAGCTTCTTGGCGACAGGCTCAAGGGAGAGCTCAGGCTGGAAGCCGGTGCCCTCGGGACGGCCGAGGTGGCTCATGAGGATGACGCGAGCGTTGTGCTCAACGAGGTAGTTGATGGTGGGCAGGGCAGCCTTGATGCGGGTGGTGTCGCCAACGACGCCATCCTTGATAGGCACGTTGAAGTCAACGCGGACGAGAACGCGCTTGCCGTCGACATCGATGTCGCGGACGGTCTTCTTGGTAAAGGCCATGTTTGCTTCTACCTTTCGTACGTGTCTGCCTCCCATTACGGCAGACGATTTCCTATAAAAAGGGCGCGACCCTAGGGTGTAAGCCCTATAAGGCCGCGCCCTTCTTTAGACGCTCAACGAGCTATTCGCTAAAAGCTAAGTTAAGCAACGAACTTCTCGAAGTACTTGATGGTGCGGACCATCTGAGAGGTGTAAGAGTTCTCGTTGTCGTACCAAGAGGTGACCTGAACGAGGGTCTGGCCGTTGCCGAGATCAGAGCACATGGTCTGAGTGGCGTCGAAGATGGAGCCGTGGGTCTCGCCGATGATGTCGGTGGAGACGATGTCGTCCTCGTTGTAACCGAAGGTCTCGGAGATGGTGGCAGCGTAGGCCTTCATAGCGGCGTTGACCTCGTCGACGGTGACCTTCTTGTCAACGACAGCGTAGAGGTTGGTGATGGAGCCGGTCGGCGTCGGGACGCGCTGGGCGGCACCGATGAGCTTACCGTTGAGCTCGGGGAGAACCAGGCCGATAGCTTTGGCGGCACCGGTGGTGTTGGGGACAATGTTGACGGCGCAGGCGCGGCTACGACGCTTGTTGCCCTTGCGCTGCGGGCCGTCGAGCGGCATCTGGTCGCCGGTCCAGGCGTGAATGGTGGTCATGATGCCGGACACGATGGGAGCGAAGTCGTTCAGACCCTTGGCCATCGGGGCGAGGCAGTTGGTGGTGCAGGAAGCGGCGGAGATGATGTTGTCCTCAGCGGTCAGCGTCTCGTGGTTGACGTTGTACACGATGGTGGGCAGATCGCTGCCGGCCGGAGCGGAGATGACGACCTTCTTGGCGCCAGCGTTGATGTGGGCCTGAGCCTTAGCCTTGCTGGTGTAGAAGCCGGTGCACTCGAGAACGACGTCGACGTCGAGGTCGCCCCAAGGCAGGTTGTTGGCGTCGGCCTCCTTGTAGATCTTGATCTCCTTGCCGTCAACGGTGATGGAATCCTCGCCAGCAACGACCTCGTGATCGCGAGCGTAGTTGCCCTGCGTGGAGTCGTACTTCAGCAGGTAAGCGAGCATATCGGGAGAGGTGAGGTCGTTGATAGCGACAATCTCGGAGCCCTCATGACCGAACATCTGACGGAAAGCCAGACGACCGATGCGACCGAAGCCGTTAATAGCAACCTTTACTGCCATTGTGTCTCCTTTCGTAAGGCCCCCGCAAGCTACAGCGCCCGCCGTTGAGGCCCACAAACTAACCACTCGCCTAATATACCTTTTTTTTGACTTGAATTTCACGAGAATGCTCGAAATTGAAAATCAAATTTACGTTAAAACGTTTTAAAGAATAAAATAGCAGCTAAATCCGTATATACGTCAATACTTTAAACTACTTGTTTGCTTCAATGAGCTTTTCAAGACGTAAAACACGATGGTAGAGGGCCGACTTCGACAAGGGAGGGTCAGCCATCTCCCCTAAATCACGCAGCGACAGATCGGGATAGCGCTCGCGCAGGTCGCAAAAGACCGCCAAGGCGTCCGGAAGCGTGTCGCGCAAACCTCGCTGTTCGAGCTCATCGATCAACGCAAGCTGATGCTGGGCAGCACCGGCGCTTCTGGTCTGGTTGGCGAGCTCAGCGTTCACGCGACGGTTCACATCGTTCTTAACCAACTTGACCGCGCGCGCCTCCTCAATCTCGGCAACGCTGCGCTTGGCACCAATCAGCTTTAACAAATGCTCGATTTCCTCGGCGCTCTTAATGTACACGGCATATGACCCCCGCCGTGCATTAACACGAGCATGGACCCCAATCTGCCCCAACAGGTCGCAAAGCCCCTTAGCATATTGCTCGCCCTGCACCGCGATCTCCAAATGAAAATCGCCGCGTGGATCGGCCACGAAGCCGCCCGCGATGAGCGCGCCGCGGATGTAGGCAAGCCTGCAGCAGGGACGGGCAACGATGTGTCGGGGAACACCAGCGACGAGCCCTCCCCTGCGGTCTAGAATGCCCAGCAGCACCAGAGCCTTGTCCAGGTCGGGTTGATCGGGCAGGGTAATGAGATAGTTACGGACCTTATGCAAGACCGATTTACGAACGGTGAATTCCGTTTTGAGCTTAAGAATGCGATGCGTCAGCGTGATCATCGTGCGCGCGACGGCTCCCGTCTCGGTCGCGACCGTCAAACGATACCGCCCGGAGCCGGCCAACGAAAGCGTACCGCTCACACGCGTCAGGGCGGCAAGCGTCGACAAATCGCAGTATTCACATTCGGGTTCGCAGCGCGCAAGCTCGTCACGCACCTCGGCGGTAAACGACATGCAGGCCTATGCTTTCGTGTTGGCGCGCGACAAGTCGCGATGGGAAATGCTCACGTGATACTGGGCGCCTTCCAAATAACGTGCCGTGGCCTCGGCGATGGCAACGCTGCGGTGCTGACCGCCCGTGCAACCGATGGCAATAGAAAGCTGCGGCTTGCCCTCTGCGATATAACCGGGCATGACCGTATCGAGCAGCTGCGTCCAGGCCTTCCAGAACTCCTGTGTCTTGGGATGGTCCAGAACAAAGTCGGAGACTTTCTTATCGAGACCGGTCATGGTGCGCATCTCGGGATCGTAGAACGGATTGGGCAGGAAGCGAACGTCAATCATAATGTCCGCCTCGACGGGCATACCGTGCTTAAAGCCAAACGAGAACACGTGAACGTCCATGAGCTGCTGGTCGGACAACTCGGAGAACGCCATGCGCAATTTGTTGCGCAGCGCAGAGGTGCGTAGGCGGCTCGTGTCGATAATCATATCGGCTCGATCGCGCACACCCTGCAGCTGCAGGCGCTCGCGCTGAATCGCATCGGCCGTAGTCTCCCCCGGCTTGGCAATGGGATGACGGCGGCGATTTTCGCTGTAGCGACGAATCAGTACCTCGTCAGAAGCCTCCAGGAACACGATGTCGCAGCTCATCTCGCGCTCTTCGAGCGCGGCGACCGCATCGAGCAGCTCATCGAACAAGCCCTGGCTACGCAAATCGCAGGTGACGGCAAGATGCCTGCCCACGCCCGTATTAATGCCGACGAGCTCGGCAAGCTGGGCGATCAGACGCGGAGGCAGGTTATCGATGCAAAAATAGCCCATGTCCTCGAACACGTGCATGGCCTGCGTGCGGCCCGATCCGGACATTCCGGTGATGATGACGATATCGGGGATGCGCTCCGAGCGCTCCGCCGCATCCATGGCATCTCCCTTTTGCATGTGCTGCCTCCCGAAAACAAGCGCGGGACCCAGCAACCCGGATCCCGCGCGGTCAATTGCCTTTATTGAGTATACCGCCCCGAGCGGATACGAGGCCTGTCTTACGCCTCAAGCGCAGCCTTGAACCAACTTGTAATACTCGTGGGGTGCGTGATGGCGGTGCCGACGACAACGGCCCAGGCGCCAGCATCGATCGCGGCGCGAGCCTCCTCGGGCGTATGCACGCGACCCTCGCAAATGATGGGAAGGCCGGGGAATTCCTCGGTCGCCTGACGCAGGAGCGGCAGGTCGGGGCCATCGGCCATGGTGCAGTCGATGGCGGCGACACCGTGAGAGAGCGTGGTAGATACCAGGTCGAAGCCCATATCAACCGCACGGCGAATGTCCTCGATGGTGGCACAATCCGCCATCAGGAGCACACCCTCCTCGTGTAGCGGACGGAAGGTATCCTCGACCGTCTTGCCATCGGGGCGCGGACGATCGGTGGCGTCGATCGCCACGATATCGGCACCAGCAGCAACGCAGGCGCGAGCGTGACGCAGCGTCGGCGTGATGTAAACGCCCTCGTGTCCATCCTTCCATAGGCCAATAACAGGAACCTCACAGCGACCCTTAATGGCGGCAATGTCGGCAAGGCCCTGGCAGCGAATGGCGGCGGCGCCGCCGAGTTCGCAAGCGCGAGACATTTGAGCCATGGTCTCGGGCGTACGAAGCGGCTCGCCCATATACGCCTGAACGCTCACGACGAGCTTACCCTTCAGGGATTGAATCAAAGGATCGACGGTCATAAGGCTGCAACCTTTCTCAGAACAGCCTCCCGAGGCGTGTTGTCTCGGGAGGCTCCTACAGCAGATACGTTTACTTTAACGAAGCGAGAAGATGCTCGGCGGCACCGATGAGCGGAGCATCGCCCTCCAGAGACCCGATGAGAATCGGCGTGTCCTGGAGCGGATCGAGCGCCTGGCTGGCATAGCCCTCGTGCACCGAATCCTTCCACGTCTGCGAACGCCAATCGGGACCCTGATGAATTACGCCGCCCGAAAGCACGATGACCTCTGGATCCAGAATATTGGCAAGCGAGCCCAAGCTGGCGCCCAGCGCAAAGCCGGCGTCATGGATGACCTCGGTCGCCTTTGCGTCGCCCGCGCGGCACAGGTCGTTCACATCGCGACCGACCGAAGGACGGCTGGGGTCGACGCGGCCAAAGCGCTCATCGTACATACGACCAATGGAAGTGCCCGAAGCAACAGACTCAAGATGGCCGGAACGCCCGCAGGCGCAGGGAATGCCGGCGGCAGCCGAGCACTCGATGTGGCCCATATGACCGGCAGCACCATGGAAGCCCTGCATCACGCGGCCGTTCTCGACATATGCGCCGCCGATGCCCGTACCGATTCCCAGGCACAAGACGGAGAACTTGCCCTTGCCGACGCCCCAGTGGGCCTCGCCCAGAGCATGAGCCTGCACGTCGCCCACAACGGCAACGGGAAGACCAAGGTCCTCGCGCAGACGCGGCCCCAACTGAACGCCAGACCAGCCGGGCATAATCTCGTTGGCATACGCGATGGCGCCCGTCTTGGGGTCGACGACGCCTGCGGCGCCAATGCCGACACCAAGAACCTCGACATCGGGGTTCGCTTCGATGGCGGCCTTAATAGACGCCTCGATGCGCTGGAAAACTGCCTCGCCGCCTTCTTGGGCCTCGGTGGGAACCTCGGCTTCAAAGACCGGATGGGGCACGCTGCCATCAGCCGGGTACTCCATGATGGCAGTCGCAATTTTAGTTCCGCCGATATCGACAGAGCAGACGTACTTGTTCTCCATGTCGCTCTCCTTCGGAGATAAAAACAACTACAGGAAATGCGCCGTCAGGCTAGCCGTCACAGCGCAGTAAAGGTTTTCCAGGTGTCCGAGATCGCCGAGAAACCGTGTGGCCATTAACCTAATGGGTCATGGCCACACGGTTGAACGGCGAGGTCGGGTGCCTGGGAAGCTTTACAGGAGACCGTTGTCCTGAAGGACCTTCCTAATCGCCTCGACGTTCTCGCCGGTCATGGCCTTCACCGGGCGCGGCATGGTCGGGCTATCGAAGATACCCATGAGGTTCATAGCGGTCTTGAAGGCGCCGACGCCACCGGCATAGCCCTGGACGCCCGAGGTGACGTCCCAGATGTGCGAAATCTCATTGAGGCGATCCTGCTCGGCCTTGACGGTAGCCCAGTCGCCGGCCTGAGCGGCCTTCCACTGGCGCACGTAGCCCTCGGGCTCAACGTTGGCAAGGCCCGGGACAGAGCCGTCGGCGCCACCGAGGTAAGCGCCGTCGACAACGACCTCGTGACCGGTGAGGATGCTCATCGGATGGCCATTCTTCTCGTTCTCCTGAACGAGGTAGCGGAACGAGATGTCATCACCCGAGGAATCCTTGACGCCAGCAAGGACGCCCTCGGCGCCGAGCTTGGCAAGGAGCTTCCAGGGGAGCTTGGTGTGAACGCACACGGGAATGTCATAGGCAAAGATGGGCAGATCGAGCTCCTCGTGCAGAATGCGGAAGTGCTCCTCGACCTCGGTCATGCCCTGCAGGGCATAGAACGGGCAGGTGGCGACGAGGGCATCGGCACCCAGCTCCTGAGCGACCTTACCGTGCTCAATCATGCGCTCGGTCTCGGTATCGATGATGCCGACCAGAACAGGCACGCGGTGATCGACGATGCGCACGGCCTCGGCGATAATCTGGCGACGGCGCTCGTCGGTGGAGAAGACGACCTCGCCCGAGGATCCCAGGAAGAACAGGCCATCGACGCCGGCATCGATCATGCGGTTGATGCTGCGCTCAAAGGAGACAACATCGAGCTGGTGATCTTCGGTATCGGGAACAACGACGGGAGGGATAACGCCGGTGAATTTCTGAGTTGCCACAAGAATCTCCTTAGTTGTCTGGCGGGCGGCCCTATGCCACCCACTCTTGTTGGCAGTGTCCAGGCCGTCTAGGCCAAAGAACACGGGTAGAACGTTT
Organism: Collinsella sp.; assembly: GCA_048302525.1. Lineage (GTDB taxonomy): Bacteria > Actinomycetota > Coriobacteriia > Coriobacteriales > Coriobacteriaceae > Collinsella. Next base: position 21,120 of record DBFDDV010000042.1, read on the forward strand.
GGTTAAAAAAGTCGATGACTTCGTTTTCGAACGCATTGATGCGCTCATGAGCGTATTTGGCATAGATGATATGCCTCCGGTCACACTCAAGACCGTTGAATACGGCAAACTGGCCCTTGGGATCGCTCACGGCATCCATGAGCGATGTGCCCATGAGCACCGATCCACGCACCCGAGACGACAACGCCTCGAGGCCACCGGGAATTGGATTGGCAACCGCCGTGCAGGCGAGGCCCCGCTCGTCCAGAGCAGAAACCGCCAGCGCAACTCCGCCGCCAAGGCCCTCGCCCCATGCAAAGATGCGGTCGGGGTCCGCGCCATCAAGGTTACGCGCCACCTTCGCCATCGCGCAACCCCAACGGACGCGCTTGACAAAAGCAGGAGAGGCAATCCCCTGCTGCAGCTCGCTGGATCCAATCGCCTCATCGTCCAGCGCAAGCACGGCATATCCCATGGCGGCAAACCTCGTCATGTGATGCCATCCACGCACGGGTCGGTCGATGTCGTGAAACATCAGACAGAGCGGCACAAGCTCGGATGCTCGGGCGCGACCGGCAGGCTCGATCAAACGTGCGTGGACCACATCGCCACCAAGCTCAAAGGAAACCTCGGAGTAGCGGGCATACGGATTGGCGAAATCGATCGCCGTAATACTCGGCCCGCAAACCTCAAGGTCCGAAGCGGCTATCTCTAATTCGGAAACATCCGCAGAAGCATCACCGCGCCAATCCCGGAAATCAGCGAGCCTTGACGAGACCGTTCCGGGAATCCCCACAAGGTCGGAGACAATCAGCTCATTGACATTGCTCTCGCACTTAGACATGAGCCTCCCCTCCCTTGCAGAAAAACGGAATGATCAGATCGTCAAAATCCTGAATCTCCTCGTGGCCAAAGCCTTCAAAGAACTCATGACGCTTTTCACAGGTCAGGTTGTTATAGACCGCAAACTGCGTCGCTGGCGGACAGACGGTATCGGCTGTGCCGGTGCCAAACAGCACGGGGCATTTGACCATAGGGGCAAAGTTCTTGGAATCGAAGTACGCCAGCTTGGCATAGGCTTCGTCGATACGAGTCGAGTCCTCGTCAAACCAGCGAGACCAATAGCGCAGGCCCTCGTAGGCGATGTCGTCGGCATCCAAATCCCAGACCAGGCGGAAATCCGACAGGAAGGGATAGAGGATGGCGGCGCGATTGATAAGCTCGCTGTTAAGTGCACAGGTCGCAATGCCCAAACCGCCGCCCTGCGACGCGCCGTTCACAAACACACGGGCAAGATCGATGCCCTCGAGCTCGCGAACGATGCGGCACAGGATGCGAATATCTTGGTGCAAGCGGACATAGTAGAGGTTGGCCGGATCGCCGTCGATACCGGCGACGATATGGCCCGCGACCGTTGTGCCCTCAAATCCACCAATGTCCTCGGAGGGACCTCCTTGGCCGGGGCAGTCGAGGGCGATGAGTGCCATGCCCATGCCCGCAAACGACGCCTGCTCAAACCAGCTGCGGCTTGCACCCGGATACCCATGGAACTGAAGTACCAATGGCACGGGCTCGTCCGAGACGGGTTTAAGGTACTTGGCATGCAGGCGAGCGCCACACATGCCGGTATACCAGAGGTCGAAAAGCTGGCAGGTCACGGCATCGGTGACCGATGCCGTCTCGATCGCATAGTCAAGCCCGACGGCGTCGGCCTCGGCCATGCGGTCCTTCCAAAAGAGATCGAAATCTGATGGACGGGGCATGGCGCCCCGATACCCACCAAATTGCTGTTGTAGCTCCTGAGCACTTGGCATGGCTCGTGAACCCAACCTTTCGAAATCGCAACGGAGGTGCGCCCGGCAAGGGAACCGGGCGCACGGGAGGGAAAGCGAGGCTACTCGCCGAGCTTGGGATGCAGCAGCGACGGCGCAGCACCGAGCAGCATCTTGGTGTAGGGGTCCTGAGGGTGCTGGAAGACCTGCTTGGCCTCGCCCTGCTCGACGATCTTGCCGCCATTCATAACGATGATGTCGTCAGAGATATAGCGGACCGTCTGGATGTCATGGCTGATGAACACCATGGCCAGGCCGAGCTCCTTCTTAAGGTCGGTCAGCAGGTTCAGAATCTGCGCGCGGACCGAAACGTCCAGAGCCGAGGTGGGCTCGTCGGCGATGATGGCATCGGGGTTCAACGACAGGGCACGGGCAATTGCGACGCGCTGGCGCTGGCCGCCCGAAAGCTGGCCGGGAAGAACCTCGGCGGCGGAGCTGGGCAGACCGGTGAGCTCCAGGAGCTCCTTGACGCGCTTCTCCTGCTCGGCCTCGGTACCCAGGTTGTGGACGCGCATGGGGTCGAGCAGCTGCTCGCGAACGACCATGCGGGGATTGAGCGCCGTAGCCGGATTCTGGAACACGACCGAGATGACACGGCCCATGTGGCGACGGTCCTCGGCGGTACGCTTGGTTACGTCCTTGCCCTTAAAGTAGACCTTGCCGCTCGTGGGGGCCTGCAGGCCGCACATGACGTTGGCGGTGGTGGACTTACCGCAACCGGACTCGCCGACGATGCCGATCGTCTGACCGGGCATGAGCCTAATCGTTACACCCTGGACGGCGTGAACCAGGTTGGGGTGCAGAATCGAGCCGGTACGGGTCCTAAAGGTGACGTGGACGTCATCAAGGAAGATGATCGGCTCGACGCCGTTGACTGCGGTCTCGCTCATCTACATCACCTCCGCGTGAGGGGTCAAACCATTTGCCTTGAGCACCTCGTCGGGGAGCTCGGAATAGAAGTGCTCGGTGCCGGGCACGCGCTTGAAGACCGGACGGGTGTCCAGGCCAATGCGCGGATGGCTCGAGCGGGGCGCGAAGCGATCGCCCTTGGGGAAATCGCGCGGGCTCGGAACGGCGCCGGGCACCTGGTGCAGACGGCCCGAACCGCTCTCGATGGACAGAACGGAGCCCAGAAGACCGCGGGTGTACTCGTGGATCGGGTTAGTGAGCAGCTCCTTGGTGGGTGCCTGCTCGATAACCTGGCCAGCGTACATAACCGTAATGTTATGGGCGACCTCGGCGACCAGAGCCAGGTCATGCGAAACGAAGATCATGGCAAAGCCGAGCTTGGCCTGAAGATCGTTGAGCAGCTTGATGACCTGCTTCTGGACGGTAACGTCCAGAGCGGTCGTGGGCTCGTCGCAGATGACCAGCTTGGGGTCGCGGGTAAGGGCCATAGCGATCAGGACACGCTGACGCTGGCCGCCGGAAAGCTCGTGCGGATAGCTCTCGAGCGTGCGCTTGGGATCGAGGCCGACGAGCTCCAGGAGCTCCTCGGCGCTACGGGTTCCGCCGCGCTTGGTGAGCTGCTTCATCTGGGCAGAGATGAGCATGGAGGGGTTGAGCGAGGACAGGGCGTCCTGATAGACCATAGCGATATCGGTACCGCGCAGGCCGAACCACTCCTTCTTGCTCATCTTGAGCAGGTCGCGGCCCTCCCAGAGGACCTCGCCGGAAAGGTGCTCGTCATCGTCGGTCAGGCCCATGATGGCCAGCGTGGTGATGGACTTACCGCAACCGGACTCGCCCACCAGGCCCATGGTCTGACCAGGACGGACGTCAAAGTTGACATGGTCGACGACGTTGATATCGCCGTGATGCTCAAACTGAATGCAGAAGTCACGGACCGAGAGAATCGGTTCGACAGACTCGTCGGGCACATGGCGATCGTCACGCTTGAGCTCGACATCGCGCAGGGCGCCAAGGCGAGCGGAGAGGGACTGGGCCTGCTCCTTGTAGGCGCGAACGGGGTCGGAGACCAGCAGGTCGGCCTCGCGACGCTTGGAGGAATCGGTCGGATCCAGGGCGGCGGAGGGAGCAGCGGCCATGGCGTCGGTAATGCCCTCGGAGAGGATGTTGAGCGCCAGGCAGGTGATCATGATGGCCAGGCCCGGGAACAGCGCCTGCCACCAACGGCCGGCGAGCACGCCGCCGCGGGCGTCGGCGAGGATGTTGCCCCAGGTAGCGGTGGGCTCCTGGATACCAGCGCCGATGAAGGTCAGCGAGGCCTCGAAGATGATGGCGTCGGCGACCAGGGTAACGGTGAAGACCATGATCGGGGCGATGCAGTTACGCAGAACATGCTTGATCAAAATCCACGGAGCCTTGGCGCCGGAAACGATGACCGCGCGGACATAGTCCTCGCCGTACTCGGACACGATGTTGGCGCGCACGATACGGGCAATCTGCGGAGTGTACATAAAGCCGATGGCGAAGATGATCGACGGCACGGAGTTGCCCAGGATGGAGACGAAGACGGCCGCGAGGGCGATGCCCGGGATGGACATGATGATGTCCAGGATACGCATGATCGTCTCGGAAACGGCCTTGCGCGAAACCGCCGCAAGGGCGCCCACGACCGAGCCGCAGACCAGAGCCATGGCAGTGGCGCCAAAGCCGATAATCAGCGAGTAACGACCACCGTAGAGCATGCGCGACAGAATGTCGCGACCCTTATCGTCGGTACCGAAGATAAATCCGTTGCCGGGAGCCTGGCGAGCCGTAAAAATCTCGACCGGGCTATAGGGGGCAAGAAGGGGCGCCAGAATCGCAGTCAGGGCGACCAGCACCAACACGACGGCGGCAATCTTAGAAGACAGCGTCATCTTCTTCCAGCCACCGAGCTTGAGCCCCTTGGAGGCAGCCTTCTCGAGCTGCTCGGTTTGCTTCTCTCGAATCTTTACCATAATCTACACCGTCCTGATGCGCGGGTTGATGAGCAGGTAGAGCATGTCAACCACGATGTTGATGATGATGAAGGCAAGAGCAACGACGATAACGACGCCCTGAACCAGGTTCGCCTCGTTGCCCTGAACGCCCTGCAGAATCGCGGTGCCCATGCCGGGGAGGTTGAAGATAACCTCGATGACGACGGCGCCGCCCATGAGGTAACCGATCTTAAGACCGAGGGTGGTGACCGGGGTGATCAGCGCATTGCGAAGAACGTTGATGCCGACGACGACCTTCTCGGGAACGCCGGCGCCGCGAGCCATACGGACATAATCCTTGTCGAGCTCCTCGACCATGGCGGTACGCACGATACGAGTCATCTGGCCCGTCAGCGGAAATGCCAAGGCGATAGCGGGCATGATCATACGCCCCAGATAGCCAACCGGATTCGTGGTGAAGTGAGGCAGAGCGCCCGATGCCGGGAGCACCTTAAGGTAGGAAGAGAACAGCAGGATCAACAGAACGGCAAGCCAGAACGACGGGGTTGCCAAGCCGGCGATGGAAAAGACACGGATTACTTGGTCCGGCCATTTGTCGCGATACAGTGCCGCGATGACGCCGAGCAAAAACGAAACGACCGCACCGATGGCAAGACCGATGAAGGTCAGCTGCATCGTGACGGGCAGGGCCGTGGAGATGCGCTTGGCAACGGAGTTGCGAGCAGCACCATAGGTGCCCATGTCACCATGGATCAAATCGCCCATATAGCGCACGTAGCGCACAGGCCAGGGGTCGTCCAGACCATACTTCTCATGGTACTCGGCAACCGCCTCGGGCGAGGCACCGTCACCCAACGCCGTGTAGGCGGGGTCGGTCTTGGAGAACGACATAAGGAAGAACACCAGGACGGTGACGCCCAATGCCATGATCGGCAGCGCCACAAGACGCCTTCCAATCAAACGTAGCAAGTTGTTCACGTTCTCTCCCCTTTCTTTTGTCGGTAGGACCAACTGGTATATGAGTACGGATACTCATTACAAGACCCGAGCGACATCGAGGTCGCCCGGGTCTTTGTTTCAACTATGAGGATACGGTCCCAACGACCGACATCCTGCATACAGACTCAAGCGAGTCTTACGCCTTGACGGTCGCAACGCCCCTGAAGGACATGCTCGTCGTGCCGATGCCCTTGAAGCCATCGAGGGCCTCGCCGTTGGGCGCAGTGGACGGATCGTCCCAGGAAGCGGAGACGGTCTTGACGTGGACAACGGGGTACAGAACGGCGTTGTCGGCAATGATGTCGAAGCACTCGTTCCACTTCTTCTGCTGCTCATCGCCCTCGGCGGCAAGAGCCTCGTCCATGAGACCGTGGAGCTTCTGCCACTCAGCGGACTCCTTCCACGGGCAACGGGTCTGCATCCAGACGTTGTCGCCGTACCACCAGTTGAGCAGCAGGTCGGGGTCGGCGCCGAAGCAGGAAGGATCGCCAGGGGCAAGGAGGATATCGTAGGCCTCGCCGCCGTCGATGGCAGCGTAGGTGGCCGGCGAGGTATCGGTCTGGATGGTCACATCGAAGCCGAGAGCGTCGAGGTCATTCTTGACCTGGGCGGCCATGCCCTTAATCTGCTCGTTGTCGGTGGTGCGCAGGGTGATGGCACCCGGGGTGATGCCAGACTCCTCGATGAGCTTCTTAGCCTTCTTGGCGTCGGTCTTGTACACCGTGGAAGCCTCATGATAGTTGGTGAAGCTCTTGGGCAGGTAGCAGCTGGCAGCGGTGGCAAGGCCGGCGAAGGTGTTGCTGACCATCTTCTCGGTGTCGAGCGCATACATGACAGCCTGACGGACCTTGACGTTGTTCCAAGGCTCCTTGGCGACGTTGAACATGATGAAGCGGGTGCCGAAACCCTGAACGTTATCGATCTTGCAGCCGGCGCTCTCGAGCTGGTCGACGGCGTCAGCGGTAACGAGCTCCATAACGAGCGTGGAGCCCTCCTGCTGAGCGGTAACGCGAGCGGTGGGGTCGGTCAGGATGCTGTACTGGATCTTCTTATCCTCGGCAGCATACTCACCGTTGTACTCGGGGTTGGGAACCAGGGTGATCTCGGTATCGGAGATAGAGTCGTACATCCAGGGGCCGGAACCGATCGGCTGCTTGGCGCGATCCTCCTCGGTCTGGGTGGCCGGGGTAACGCGGACGATGGCCAGACGATCCTTGAGCAGGGAGAAGTTGGGGACCTTAGTCTTGACCGTCACGGTGCTGGCGTCCTTGGCCTCGATGGACTCGAAGGGCTGGAAGAACGGAGCATAGGTAGCGGAAGCGGCGCAAGCGGTGTAGGAGGCAACGACATCGTCAGCGGTGACCTCGGTGCCATCGGAGAACTTGGCGCCCTTGCGGATGGTGACCTCGAAAGTGGTGTCGTCCACAGACTTGGGATCGTCGGTGGCGAGCTCGTTGAAGGTGCTGTAGTCGTGGTAATCGATGCCGTAGAGGCCCTCGACGACGTGCCAGTTAGCACCCAGGCCCACAGCGGAGCCAGTGCTGGCGGGATCGAAGCTGGACGGAGCGTAAGCGGAACCAGCGGTGATCACGCCGCCGCCACGGTTGGCGGAAGCGGTGGAGCCGGAAGCGGAACCCTCGTCGCTAGAGCTGCCACCGCAGCCAGTAAGACCAAGGCCGGCGACAGCAGCGACGCTGCCGGTGAGGCCGAGGAACGAACGCCTGGACATACCCTTGTTGATGATGGCCATGTCTTCTCCTATCAATAGAGAATCTTACTCGGGAGCACCTAGACGTGCCCCCGCGCAACTTGCGGACGATATATACCTTACCTACCGACGAACCCAACTGAGGTGCCGCGCTCGGCGACCGATACATACATACGCTTGAACGGTATTTACTACCGTTCACCGAATTCATTGACAAACGATTCGCCAGACAGTATGTATCGACGAGGTGAGATATCAGTCTTCGTCAACTCGCAGGATAGCAGGGTTGTTCACCATGGCTAGTCAAACGTTTTAGCGTTAATAAAACCCGAAATCGGCTGGTAATTGCTGTGAAATACATGGTTGAAAATCGCGCAATCATGTATATCAGTTGTTTAGGCTCGTGTTTAGCTATCGGAATGGCCAGCCGCCGCCTCGGCGCGCTCGGCATTCCATGCAACGAGCGCCTCGTGGACCGCCTTGGCAACATCGGCAGGTATGCCGCGAACTTCCGCGATCTCTTGCTCGCTCGCCGCGCGCAAACGCTTCATCGAGCCAAAATGGCGCATAAGGGCACGTTTTCTGGTGGGTCCCACGCCCGGAACGTCATCGAGTACCGAAACCGTCATGGCTTTATCGCGCAACTCACGGTGGAACGTGATGGCAAATCGGTGGGACTCATCGCGTACCTGTTTAATTAGATAGAGCGAAGCAGACCCGGTCGGCAGCACGACAGGAGTCTCGTCCCAAGGCACAAAAACTTCCTCGTCGGCCTTCGCCAAGCCACAAACTGGTATATCGAGCCCAAGAGCCTCAAGTTGCTTGATCGCAGCGGTCAATTGCGGCTTACCGCCATCGACAACGAGCAAATCGGGGCGCGAGCCAAAGCGCTCGTCGGCCATGCGCTCGGGAGCATAGCGTCGTCCCAAAACCTCGGACATCGACACGAAGTCGTTTGCCTCGTCCAATTCGGCCTGGATTTTAAAACGACGATACTGGCTCTTGTCGGCGCGCCCGTTGGTAAACACCACCATCGAGGCGACCGTAAAGGTGCCATGCAGCGTCGAGATATCGAAGCACTCGATACGCAACGGCGGCGATGGCAGCGCCAACGCACTTTCGAGCTCCAGGAGCGCTTGATTGGTGCGGTCGTCAGCGTACCCCGTTCGCATCATGTAGCGCATGAGGGCATGGCGCGCATTTTTGGATGCCATATCGAGCAGACGGTGCTTTTCGCCACGCTGCGGCCTATGGAGATGGCAGGAACGCTCACGCTTGCCCGCAAGCCACTCCCCCAGCGCCTCCGCATCCTCAAGCTCGACGGAAAGGTTGACCTCAGCTGGAATATCAGCCGTCTCGTCGTAATAGCGCTTAAGAAAGCCCGACTGGAGCTCTTCCTCGTCAACATCAAGACCCTTGTCGAGAATGAACTCGCAGGTGCGAACTGTTCGGCCCTCGCGAACGACGAAGACGCAAGCGGCGGAGATGGTCTCCTCGCGATAGAAACCGATGACATCGATATCGACACTGGAGGGAAAAACGACTTGCTGACGATCGTCCAGACCCCTGATGACCTCCAAACGACGTTTGACGCGGGCGGCGCGCTCAAAATCGAGCGCCTCGGCGGCCTCCGTCATCTCGGATGTCAGCTCGTCGACGACGTCCTTGCGATGGCCCGACAAAAAACGTTCGACACGCTTGACGTTCTTGGCATAGTCTGCCGGGGAAATCGCGCCGACACACGCACCCGGGCCGCGCCCGACATGGTAGTCAAAGCAGGGGCGCCCGTTTTGCGCGCAAATCATATTGACGATGTCTTCCTCGCCCTTGTGGGACTCGACGATACGGCGACAACGACGCCACTCCGCACAGGATGCGGAGCAGATGGGGATAACCTTGCGCAGCGTATCTATCGTCTCACGTGCCGCGCGGCTATCGGTATAAGGTCCAAAATAGCGCGTTCCCGGCTTATGACGCTCACGCGTGTATTTGATAGCGGGATACAGGTCGCCCTTTGTAATGGCGATAAAGGGGTAGCTCTTGTCATCCTTGAGGTCGACGTTAAAGTACGGATGGTACTGGCCAATCAAATTGCGCTCGAGCACCAACGCCTCGTGCTCGGTCTCCACCACGATATAGTCAAAGCTCGCCACCAGCTGCATCATCAGCGGGATCTTCTGGCGCTCGTCCTGCAGCGTCACGTACTGACGCATACGGGCGCGCAGGTTTTTCGCCTTGCCCACGTAGATGACATCGCCCTTGGCGTCTTTCCAAAGGTAGCAGCCGGGCTGCGTGGGAACGCGCGAAACCTGCTCGGCAAGCGTTGGAATGTTGTCGTGACCGGTCACGCGCACCTACTTGCGACGAATCAGCGCCGAGACCTCGGGCATCTTAAGGACGACGGCAAGGCCAAAGGTAACAGCAAGCGAGACGACACCCGCAACGCAAACGTAGCCAAGAGTAATCAGAATCGAGCCGCCAAGTGCCCCGACAAAGTGCTCAAGCGCCCACATGACGCCGGCGCCTGCGGCAGCACCCAGGCCACCGAGCAAAAGGCCAAAGAAACCGCCATGCAGGATAGATTTAACCTGAAGACCACGCAGACGACGACGCAGCCACCACAGCGAGCAACCGACCAAGATCACGTAGTCGACGACATACGAAAGCGCGATTGCGGGCATACCGAAGCCCAGCACAACGCCAAACAGCAGAACCGAGCCGGCCTGGCCGATGGCGGAATACAGACAATAGCGGCTATAGGGCTTCATGTCGAGCAGGGCAGAGAAGCTCTTCTGCATCAGCACGACCACGCCGTAGAGCGGCAGGGAAAGTGCCAGGTAGATAAGGAACTCCGACACCAGCGCCACACCGGACTCATCGAACTTGCCAGCGCAGTAAATCATGTTGAGCGGACGCGCGAAGACAATCAGGTACAGCGCGAATGGAATCAGGAAGAACAGCATCTGGGCGACGCCACGCGAAATGCCCGTGCGGACGCTGTCGTAATCCTTCTCCTGTGCGTCGTGAGAGAGCTCGGTATAGAGCGCCGTCGAAAGCGAGGCGGCAATCAGCGCGTAGGGCAGCGTGTACCACAGGCGCGCATAGGCGATGACGGAAGGACCAGTCTCGGGCTGGACCACCAGCGCAGCAGCGTTGGTGATAGAAGTCGAGACAAACATGCACACCGTGGCGAGCAGCGTCGGGATACCGAGCGCAATCGTCTGGCGCAGTGCGGGGTCCTTAAAGTCGATATGGATATGGGGATGCACGCCGTGCTTGCCAAGCGCGGGGATCTGACATGCCATCTGAACAAAGACACCGAGGGTCGTACCGGCCGCAATCAAGATGATGCCGGCACGTTCGCCAAACTGTGCGGACACGGGCGCAAAGCCCATAAAGCTCGCAATGACGATCACATTGTTGAGGACCGGGGCAAACGTCGACCAGAAGTAGTCGCGGTGTGCGTTGAGGACGCCCGAAAACACCGAGCCCAAACCATAAAACAGAATCTGGATGGCAAAGAAACGGAACATGAACGCAGCGGTATCCATGCTGCCGCCGTCACCCGAAAGAAACGATTGCGTCCAGATAAAGCCCGGGGCGAACACGGTCCCCAGCAACGAAATGCCACCCAGCACCAAAAGCAGAATGCCGAGCAGGTTGCCCACGTACTCGTTCGAGGCCTCGCGACCCCGCTCACGCCTCACGCCCATGTACACGGGCAAAAACGCCGTCACGAGCATGCCGCCCATCACGAGTTCGTAGAGCATATTGGGCAGGTTGTTGGCGACCTGATAGGAAGACGAGAGCAGCGACATGCCGATAGCGGCCGCCATTGCCCACGTGCGGATAAAACCGGTGACGCGAGACACGATGGTCAGGATGGTCATAAGCCCGGCGGAACGACCAACCGTGGAGTAGTCCGACGAGCCCATGTCGTCAGTGCCATCTCGCGACGAAGAAGCTTCGGATGAGGGTGTCTGAGGCGCAGATTCTTCTGCAAAATGAGCTCCGCGCTTCAATTCTTCCTGCGGCATCGCTCAGTCCTCTCTCGTAATCGCGGCAACTGTCGCCCCGCAAAATGCAATTAAATCATCAGGTGCAAGCTCGAGCTGATAACCACGCTTGCCTCCCGAAATAAAAATGGTATCCCAAAGGACACATGTCTCATCAATGAGCGTCCGGTAGCGTTTTTTCATACCGACCGGACTGCAGCCGCCGCGAACGTAGCCAGTCGCCGCAAGCAAATCCTTCACATGCATCATGGCCAAGGACTTCTCCCCCGCGGCACGCGCAGCGGACTTTAGATCGAGCTCGTCGGCAACAGGGATGCAGCACACGACGTGGTCGTTGGACGGCGTCACGCAGACCAAGGTCTTAAATCCTTGACCGGGCTCCTCGCCAAGCTGCTCCGAAATCGCGACCCCCAGGCCCGCCGACTCATCACCATCGTCTTCGTACGTATGTAGAACATAGGAAATGTCGGCGCTTTCCAGCTCGCGCATCGCATTGGTTTTTGGCGTCTTTACAGCCTTTGCCATGACATATCCTTTCCCTCGCATTCGAACGCAAGGATTAAGTATATGTCCGATTCGGCTGCATACGTCACTTCGACACAGCAAGCGCCATCGAATCACAAGGAGTCGATGGCGCCCATAAACTGAATCGCCTATTTATTGAGCATCAAGTTGAGCCTGACGCTCCCGGTCACGCCTGAGCAACGGCGCCAAAAACTTGCCCGTATAACTCTGCGGACAGTCCGCAACCTGCTCCGGTGTGCCCGAAACCACGACGGTTCCGCCGCCGTTACCGCCCTCGGGGCCCATATCGATCAGGCGGTCGGCAACCTTGATGACATCAAGGTTGTGTTCAATCACCAGCACCGTGTTGCCCGCATCGACCAAACGCTGCAGCACATCGAGCAGCTGGCGGACGTCCTCAAAATGAAGGCCGGTCGTCGGCTCATCCAAAATATAGAACGTCCTGCCCGTCTGGCGTCGATGAAGCTCCTTGGCGAGCTTCACGCGCTGCGCCTCGCCGCCCGAGAGCGTCGTGGCGGGCTGGCCCAGGCTCACGTAGCCCAAGCCTACATCGTACAGCGTCTGGAGCTTGCGCTTAATCTGCGGGATATTCCCAAAGAAGGCCAGTGCCTCGGTGACGCTCATGTCGAGCACGTCCGAGATGGTCTTACCACGGTAGGTGACCTCGAGCGTCTCGCGGTTATAGCGTTTGCCGCCGCAGACCTCACAGGGGACATAGATATCGGGAAGGAAGTGCATCTCGATCTTAATTTGTCCGTCGCCCTTGCATGCTTCGCAGCGGCCGCCGCTCACGTTAAAGGAGAAACGTCCCGGCGAGTAGCCACGCGCCTTCGACTCCGGCGTACTCGCAAACAGTGCGCGAAGATCATCCCACAGGCCAATGTACGTAGCAGGGTTGGAACGCGGCGTGCGGCCAATCGGCGACTGGTCAATGTCGATCACCTTATCGATGCACTCGATACCCTCGAGCTTTTTGTACGGGCCCACAGGACGCGTCGAACGGTGAATGGCATTCGTAAGCGCAGGCGCAATGGTGTCGGTAACCAGGGAGCTCTTGCCCGATCCCGACACGCCGGTAACAACCGTAAGCGTACCAAACTCGATCTTGGCGGTAACGTTTTTGAGGTTGTTGGCGCGGGCGCCCGTGATCTTAAGGCAGCCGCGACCGGGCTTGCGGCGTTCATCGGGAACCCGAATCATTCGCTTGCCGGTCAGGTAGGCACCCGTCATGGAATCGGGGCACGCCATGATATCGGCAGGCGTTCCCGCGGCGACCACGTGTCCGCCGTTCACGCCCGCACCGGGGCCCATGTCGATCACATAGTCGGCAGCACGAATCGTATCCTCATCATGCTCGACGACGATGACGGTATTGCCGATATCGCGTAGGCGCTCAAGCGTCTTGATCAGGCGCTCGTTATCGCGCTGATGGAGGCCGATCGACGGCTCGTCCAAAATGTACAGCACACCCATGAGGCCGGCGCCGATCTGCGTTGCCAGGCGAATGCGCTGGGCCTCGCCTCCGGAAAGCGTCGCCGAGGCACGGTCGAGGGTCAGATAGTCGAGTCCGACATCGACCAGAAAGCGCAGGCGCTCCAGGATTTCCTTAACGATGCGCCCGCCGATAAATTGTTGGCGCTCGGTAAGCTCCAGGCCCTCAAAAAACTCGAGCGACTCGCGGCACGATAGGCAGCAGACCTCGTAAATGGACTTACCGCCTACGGTAACGGCGAGCATCTCGGGGCGCAGACGAGCACCATGGCAACTCGAGCACGGCTCCTCGCGGATGTACTTCTCCAAGCGCGCCTTGGTGTTCTCATTCGTCGTCTCGGTATAGCGCTCGTACAGGATATTGCGCACGCCCGAAAACTTAGTGTCCCACTGGCTGCGGCGCCCATCGAGCTTTTGATAGTCGACCGAAATCTTCTGGTCGCCCATGCCGTCTAAAAACGCGCGACGCACCCGCGGAGGCAGATCCTCCCACGGCGTATCGACGCTCACCTTAAAGTGTTTGCAGACCGCAGCGAAAATCTGCGGATAGTAGTTAGAGTTGCCAAACAGGCTGCCAAAGACCCCGTCGGCGATCGACTTCGAGGGGTCTTCGATTAGGGCCTCGGCGTCGACCGTCTTCTTAAAGCCCAGGCCATCGCACTCGGGGCACGCGCCATAGGGCGCGTTGAACGAGAAATCACGCGGCTGCAGGTCATCGATGGAGTGTCCATGCTCCGGGCACGCTAACGCCAGCGAATACTCCAGCAACTCGCCTTCGGTCCCCTCGGGAGCGTCGCGGTCGGGCAGCAAGTATACGTTCACATTGCCGTGCGCCAGCGCAGTCGCCTGTTCAACGGACTCGGCGATACGGCCCAGAGAGTTCTCACGGATCACGATGCGATCGACCACGACCTCGATATCGTGCTTGAACTTCTTGTCCAGATCGATCGGATCGTCGAGCGAGCGAACCTCGCCGTCGACACGCACGCGGCTAAAGCCCTCGGCGCGAAGGTCCTCAAACAGTTTGGTGTACTCGCCTTTTCGCCCGCGTACCACCGGTGCCAGCACAAACGCGCGGCGGCCCTCCCCCGCCGCCAAGACCTTGTCGGCAACCTGATCGGTCGTCTGACGCTCAATGACACGGCCGCATTCGGGACAGTGCGGGGTGCCCACACGGGCGAACAGCAGGCGCAGATAGTCATAAATCTCGGTTACGGTGCCAACCGTCGAGCGAGGGTTTTTAGACGTCGTCTTTTGGTCGATCGACACCGCCGGCGAAAGGCCGTCGATTGAATCCAAGTCGGGTTTGTCCATCTGGCCCAAGAACTGGCGCGCATAACTCGAAAGGCTCTCGACGTATCGACGCTGGCCCTCGGCATAGATAGTGTCAAATGCCAGCGAACTCTTGCCCGAGCCAGAAAGACCGGTAATGACCACGAGTTGGTCACGCGGAATGGAAACATCGATATCACGGAGGTTGTGCTCACGAGCGCCGCGAATAACGATAGAAGAATCAGACATGGAAGCTCCTTGCCTCCTATTGCATCGAATCATACTGCCGATGAGTTTAGCGCACTCGACGCGCACAGATGTTCGTAATACAAGATTCGCAGACCTTTAGCTTTGCGTATCGGGCGCTTTGTTTCTCGAAATGCCGTGGAAAGGTTACAGTAATCTAATACTGAACTTAATTTGCTGTACCAGAGGAACGTCCATGACCGAAGATATCCCCCTTGAAATCACTTCGAGCGACATGGCCAATCTGCCCATATTCATCGCCGTCCTTATCGTGGCCGCCGTCGTCGTGCGCGTGTATTTTTCAATCAAACGCAACGAAAAGCCACCCATTGCCCGCGTCTTTTGGTGCGCGACGCTCCTCATCCCGCTCGGCGTGGTAGCTGCATGGGTTACGAATCAATTGCTCGTAAATGAGGGCAGCTCCCTATGGGTCCTTTCTTATTCGGCGCTCGGTGCTGCCGCCGTCATGCTTCTTGTCGAGCCCTTGGTTTCGGGACTTATCGACCAAACCGACCTTGCGACGGGAACGATTGCCTGTATTTGCCGTGACATCCTTGTCATCGCCGCTGTTTCAGCGCTCTCGTTCGTTTCACTCGAAATTGCCTGCAACGAAACGTTCTATCGCATTCCCGCCAACTCATTCGGGTTTTCCGTCGGGCTGCTCGCGACGGTTCTGCTCTCCCTTTATTTGCTGGGACAGCGTCATGGAGGCGTCATGGCTCTCGTGCCCGTCGTCTGCTGCATCCTTGGCATTGCCGAGCACTTCGTCATAACGTTTAAAGGCGAAGCCATCCTGCCAAGCGATATCTTGGCCCTTGGCACCGCAATGGAAGTGAGCGAGGGATACGAGTTTACCTTTACCGCCGGAATCGTAACCTCTCTCGCCCTGCTGGAGATTTCCCTGGGGCTTCTTTCGCTCATCCGACCGCGAAAGCCCCGTACGCCCACCCATGTCTTCCCCGCTATCGCCGCTAACCTCTGTGCTTTTCTGCTAGTGACCGTTGTGGGGCTCTCAGGCTTTTCCAACATCGACTTGGAGCAGGCGCTGGATTTTGGATTTGACCGTTGGCAGCCCATCACCACGTATGCGTCTCAGGGTTTTATCACTTCGTTCACCGAAATGGTCAACGAGTTGCCCATTGAGAAGCCCGAAGACTATACGCCCGATGAGGCGCAGAGCATCGAGCAGGAGCTCGCCGCCGCCTACGACAGCACATATGGCTCGAGCGAGCAGCGCGCGGCGGCCGTTGCCCAGTTCAATGAAATCAAGCCGACGATTGTTGCCGTCATGAATGAGAGTTTTAGCGACCTTTCGTGCTTTGAGCAGCTCCAGGCGGCCGGGTACACCGGCCCCGCATTCTACAACTCGCTTCCCGACACACTTGTTCGCGGCACCATGCTAGCTTCGGTCGCCGGTGGCGGAACGGCGAACTCCGAATTCGAATTTTTGACCGGAGCGACAACGGCCTTTGTCGGATTAGGCAAGATCCCCTATCAGCTGTATCAGATGAATGGCGTCAACAGCCTGGCAAAGGACCTTAAAGAGCTTGGGTATACCACTACCGCTATGCACCCGCAAAACCCCGTCAACTACCATCGAGATAAAATCTATCAGCAGCTGGGCTTTGGAGACTTTCTTTCAATCGGCGATTTCGAAGGTGCGCCCTATTACCATGCCGGCGTATGCGACTACGCCACCTACGACAAGATACTCGACCTGCTTAGAACCGACGAAGCGCCACAGTTCATCTTTGACGTCACGATGCAAAATCACGGCGGCTACGACTATGGCACCGTTCCCGCCGAAGAGCTGACAAACTATTGGGTCGAGGGAGCCAGCGAAGGCGCCAACAGCGCGCTCAACACCTATCTCACCTGCATCAACGCATCCGACCGGGACCTCGATTACTTTATCAACGAGCTCCGCAATATCGGCAGACCGGTTGTTCTTGTCTTTTTTGGCGACCATCAGCCGAGCGCCGCAACGACTCTCAACGACGAGCTGTACCCTCAGGAAGATACGGCAAGCCACGCTTTCCGTATCTATCAGTCGACATATCTCGTCTGGGCTAACTATGAGATCGCCGGCAATACCGAGCTCAACGTCTACGACGCCGTCGGGGCAAACGAGATTGCAGCCATTACCCTTAATAAGATCGGCGCTCCGCTCACCAATTACCAAAAGGCCCTGCTTGCAACAAGGTCAGATGTGCCCACCATCAATGTCGCCGGCTATCTCGGTGCCGACGGGCTGCGCTACGACTTGGAATCGGAAGACAGCCCATACGCCTCGACGATCGACAAGCTGCAGCGCATGCAGTACCTCGAGTTCGCCAGCAAAGTTCAGTAAGCCCGCCCATTCGCTTGGGCCCATCATATTGCAAGCGCACTCGGCCCAAATGCATCGCAAATGACTCCCGCTCGCAAACGAGGGTACAATGACGCTCGTGTCACATCGCGGGGCCCCGGCCCCAGCATATACAAAGGAGTCATACATGGGTTGCGAACACGCACAGGCCGCCGGCGGACAAACGTCGCCATCGCAATTTGAGGAGAACACGCTGTCCGAGGTCAAGCGCGTCATCGCCGTGCTTTCCGGCAAGGGCGGTGTCGGCAAGTCGTTTGTCACCGGTGCCATCGCCACCGAGCTTGCCCGTCGCGGCCACAAGGTCGGCGTCCTCGATGCCGACATCACCGGTCCCTCTATCCCCAAGATGTTCGGTATGAGCGGACGCCACGTCCATGCCCTTGGCAACCTTATGCTGCCCGAAATCTCCGAGCACGGCGTCAAGGTCATGAGCTCCAACCTGCTGCTCCAAAACGAGACCGACCCCGTCCTTTGGCGCGGTCCAGTCATCGCAGGCGCCATTAGGCAGTTCTGGAGCGAGACCTCGTGGGGTCCCATCGACTACCTGCTGGTCGACATGCCTCCGGGAACAGGCGATGTCGCGCTCACCGTCTTCCAGTCGCTGCCCGTCGACGGAATCGTCATCGTCACGAGCCCGCAGGATCTGGTCTCGATGATCGTCGCCAAGGCGGTCAACATGGCCGAGAAGATGAACGTCCCCATTCTGGGCATTGTCGAGAACATGAGCTATATTGAGTGCCCCGACTGCGGCAAGAAGATCGAGGTCTTTGGCAAGAGCAAGCTCCCCGAGGTCGCAGGGCGCTATAACCTCGACATCTTGGGCCAGCTTCCCATTAATCCGGTACTCGCCGAGGCCTGCGATAAGGGCGAGGTCGAGACCGCGCTGCCCGATGGCATGTTGCCCAAGGCAGTCTCTGCCGTCGAGGCTATTACCCCGCACGAGACCGACGAGGCCTAAGTGAACGCGAGCGCCTTCTATGACGTCTTGGTAATCGGCGGCGGGGCTTCAGGCCTCGCCGCCGCCATTACGGCCGCACGCGCTGGCAAAAGCGTCTGCATCGTTGAGCGCGATGTCGCCTGCGGCCTCAAGCTCCTTGCGACCGGTAACGGCCGCTGCAACCTCTCCAACGAATCAATTGATCCTCAGCGGTATAACCACCCCGCATTCGTCGAATCCGTCATGGGCCTCCAGCCCGAACAAGAGCTTATGGGTTTCTTCTCCTCGCTGGGCATCATGACAACCTCCGAGGAAGGCCGGCTGTACCCGCGCTCCCTTCGCGCCGAATCGGTGCGCGACGCGCTTCTCAACGTTTGCGACCGCCTAGGTATCACCTTAATCTGCGGAGCCAACGTTGCCTCGGCGCACAAAGCTTCCGAAGGCTGGGCACTCCAAATAGACCGTCCAGCGCGAGCGCTCAAGGCAAAAAAGCACGATGACCGAAAATCGGAGCTCCGCTCGCTTCGGAAAGCGCTCGCCGATGCCCCTCGCAAGAACGAGACCCTGCAGGCACATGCCGTAATTATCGCTACGGGCGGCAACCCCACCGGTATCGCCGATACGTTTCGCCTCCCCCTCACTTCGCTGCGCCCCATCCTCTGCCCCGTATCGGCAACGGTCGTTGGCGATCGGGCGGCACTCAAGACGTTGGATGGTCTGCGCGTCCATGCCCGCTTGACGCTCGCCCACAATCATAATGAGCTCTGGCACGAAGACGGTGAAGTGCTGTTTCGAACCTTCGGCATCTCGGGCGTCGCTGTCTTCAACCTCTCTCGTCGTATCCAGCACGGCGATACGATCCTGCTCGACGTTTTCCCCGACCTCTCCAAAGACGAGTTGCTCGATATGCTCAACCGGCGCGCTGGGCTGCTCGGCGGCTTTTCGCCGCGCGATCCCCGTTGGCTCGACGGCATGCTCGCCCCGCAACTCTCCCGCGTCGTCTGCACAGCGTTCGAGCAGTGCCATCCAGGCTCCAACGATGTCATCCACCTGGTCTCGATCCTCAAACACTTTAAGTTGCTCGTCGAGGGAACAGCCGAGGAGCGCTCAGCACAGGTCACGCGTGGTGGCATATCTGTCGAGAGCATCTCAACACCCAGCCTACGCGCGCGCAGCGTTGTCGACGCCCCGCTTTACGTCTGCGGTGAAGCGCTCGACATCGACGCCGATTGCGGAGGCTTTAACCTTGCGTGGGCCTGGATCTCGGGCATTCGCGCTGCAAGCAGCCTGTAGCCGCGCAGTCTATAATCAAAAACGCATTCGGGCCGTCTGGGATACCGGACGGCCTCTTTCTTGCCTCTAAGGAGACCTCGATGATTGAAATCACCCAAGTCAACGCGTCGCTCGATGAAGCCGGCGATGAAAATGCCTGTCTCATTGTTGGCAAGCGAGTCGCCAAGTGCGTCCTACGTTGCAAGGACTCCGAGATCAAGTCCATCGAGCTCCACCGCAAGTCAATCGACGCTCGCAAAAAACGAGACGTCCATTTTATCCTGAGCTTTCGTGTTGAGCTGACTAGTCCCCACCTCGAGCGAGAAGCGATCGACAGCGTTGCCGATCGTGACCGCTCGCGCGTACGCGCGATAGAAGACGATGAGCCTTCATTCCCCTCCCCCGCCTCCGACGCACCTCAAGAACGCCCTGTCGTTGTCGGCGCCGGATGCGCCGGCCTTTTCGCTGCGCTTACGCTCGCCGAAGCAGGTCTTAAGCCCTTGCTCATCGAGCGCGGCGACCCGGCACTTCGCCGCTCGCAGGCAATCGACCTCTTTCTAAAGGAGCGCATCCTCGACCCCGAGAGCAATATCCAGTTTGGCCTGGGCGGCGCGGGAACATTCTCGGACGGCAAGCTCAATACGGGAACCAAAAATCCCGCCCATCGCCTGATTCTTGAGACCTTCGTCGAAGCGGGCTCACCTCGCGACATCCTGTGGGACGCCAAGCCGCACATTGGCTCCGACATCCTCCCCACCGTCGTCACCAACATTTCTCAGCGCATCGAGCAGCTCGGTGGAACCGTCCGCTATCGAACAAAGCTCGTCAATATTCGAACCGATGGATCTGGCGCCATCACCGGCATTGATGTCCAATCGTCCCAAGACGCCGCTTACGAGTCAATCGAGACAAAGCACCTCATCCTCGCCTGCGGGCATTCTGCTCGCGATATTTTTGAGCTCCTTAAGGACCACAACGTGGCCCTCGCACAAAAGACCTTTGCCATGGGCGTTCGCATCGAGCATCCGCAACGCGACATCGACCGAGCCCAATATGGAGCCTCGGCGGGACATCCAGCGCTCGGGGCGGCCCCCTACAAACTTGTTGCCCATCTTCCCAACGGCCGCAGCGTGTTCTCGTTTTGTATGTGCCCCGGCGGACAGGTTGTTGCCGCCTCTTCAGAACCGTGCCATCTGTGCGTCAACGGGGCCAGTCTCAATGCCCGCGACGGACGCAACGCAAATGCCGCCCTGCTCGTTAACGTCACGCCTGAGGACCTTCCCAACAATGACCCGCTCGCCGGCATCGAGCTCCAGCGTGCCTGCGAGGCGGCCGCCTATCGCCTGGGCGGTTCCAACTGGAACGCACCAGCACAGCTCGTCGGAGATTTCCTCGCAGGACGCGCCAGTAAGGCGCCCGGAAAGGTAAAGCCCACCTATCCGCTCGGTGTGACCTGGACGGCAATTGACGAAGCCCTGCCGCAGCATATCATCGAGTCGCTCCGCCTGGGACTTCCCCTACTCGGAAAAAAGCTACGCGGCTACGACTGCCCCGATGCCGTTCTTACCGGCGTGGAGACTCGTTCGAGCTCACCGGTCACTGTCACCCGAGACCGAACGTGCCATGCCGTGTCGACCCCGGGCCTCTACCCTTGTGGTGAGGGAGCTGGATATGCCGGCGGCATCATGAGCGCGGCCACCGACGGCATCCGTTGTGCCGAAGCCCTGATCGCAGACCTCTAACGCACGAATTCCAGCGCGCAAAAGACACAGGCCCCAAGCTCCACAGGGAACTCGGGGCCTGTTCACTATTTCTTAAACCGTGCACCCTGGCGTTTTCTGCCCGATGCGAACGTGGAACCCTTGCGGGCCTGCGAACGTAAGCGCTCGATCGTCTCGTCCTCAGACGCACCCTCGAGCATCGCCCGAATCTGAACGACGGCATCGCGCAGGCGCGCCGCCTCCTCAAAGTCCATGGCGGCAGAAGCGTTACGCATATCCTCTTCCATGGTTTCGACGATCCGCACGAGCTCGTCATGCGGCAGTTCTTCCAACTGCTCCGCAAGTGTCTGCTCGGGCGCCACCGTTTCCGGCACGCCACCCTCGCCCAACTCATCGGGCGTATAGAATGCGCCATGGCCAAGAGAGTCGCCCTTCGAGCGTCCCTTGGAACCCACGGTTTTTTCGGCCTCGGCAATAAAACTTGAGATGTCGTTGATGGCCTTGCGCACCGTCTTGGGCACAATGCCATGCTCTTCGTTATATGCCATCTGAATCTCGCGACGGCGCTGCGTCTCCTCGATGGCCTCTTTCATCGAATCGGTCACAACGTCTGCATACATGATGACTTCGCCATCGGCGTTACGGGCCGCGCGGCCAATCGTCTGAATCAGCGAACGGCGGTTGCGCAAGAAGCCTTCCTTATCGGCATCGAGAATTGCCACCAGTGAGACCTCGGGGAGATCCAAGCCCTCGCGAAGCAGGTTGATGCCAACGAGAACATCAATCTTTCCCTCGCGCAGCGTTCGCAGGATCTCGACACGGTCCATCGTCGCTGTATCGGAGTGCATGTAATTGACCTTAATGCCGGCATCAAGCAGATGGTCGGTCAGATCCTCGGCCATGCGCTTGGTGAGCGTGGTCACCAGTACGCGCTCCTTGCGGGCAACGCGCTCGCGAATCTCGTCCTCAAGATCGTCAATCTGCCCACGAACCGGACGCACATCGATCTTGGGGTCGAGCAGACCGGTCGGACGAATAATCTGCTCCACGTCGTTTTGGCTCACCCGCAGCTCGTAGTCGCCCGGTGTGGCCGAAACATAGATAAACTGGGGTATCCTTGCCTCAAACTCATCGAAGCGAAGCGGACGGTTGTCGAGCGCCGAGGGCAGGCGAAAACCATGCTCCACCAGGGTCACTTTACGCGATCGGTCGCCTTCGTGCATACCGCGAATCTGCGGCACCGTCACATGGCTCTCGTCGATGATGCAGAGCATGTCCTTGGGAAAGTAGTCAATCAAGGTAAACGGCGGCTCACCCGGCTTACGCCCGTCCAGATGACGCGAGTAGTTCTCGATGCCGTTGCAAAAGCCCATCGTTTCGAGCATCTCGAGATCATAGTCGGTACGCTGCTGCAGACGCTGTGCCTCGAGCAACTTATCAGTCGCCTTGAGCTCGGCCACACGCTTCTCGCACTCTTCACTGATTGATTTCAGAGCGGCCTTGACCTTTGGCTTCTCGGTCACGTAATGCGAGGCCGGCCATACGGGGATGGCCTCGTACTCACGAAGCATCTCACCGGTAACCTCATCGATCTCGGCAATCAGCTCGACCTCGTCACCAAAGAACTCAAACCGCAACGGATGCTCGGCATAAGGCGGATACACGTCGACGACATCACCGCGCACGCGGAACGTGCCGCGCGCCAGGTCATAGTCATTGCGATCATATTGAATGTCGATAAGCGCATGGATAAAGTCATCGCGCTCGAGCGGCACCTTCTTGTCGACGTTTGGAGCCAGACCCGCATAGTCCTCAGGAGAGCCAATGCCATAGATACACGAGACTGATGCGACAACGATCACATCGCGTCGAGATAGCAGCGATGCGGTCGCCTGATGGCGCAGCATCTCGACCTCTTCGTTAATCGAGGAGTCTTTCTCGATATATGTATCGCTTTGCGGCACATACGCCTCGGGCTGATAGTAGTCGTAGTACGAGACAAAGTAGACCACAGCGTTGTTGGGAAAGAACTCTTTGAGCTCGCTCGCAAGCTGAGCGGCGAGCGTTTTATTGGGAGCCATGACCAGCGTCGGCTTCCCCAGGGCCTCAATAGTCTTAGCCATCGTGAAGGTCTTGCCCGAACCAGTCACGCCCAGCAAAACCTGATAGCGATCTCCGTCCCTCACACCCTGCACAAGCGACTCAATGGCCTTAGGCTGAGAACCTGCAGGCTCATAGGGAGAAACGACTTCAAACGGCACCTCAGCGCCCTCAACGCCAAAGCGCTTAAGTTCACCGCCAACGCGTTCTACTTCAAATTCCGCCATGGATACTCCTAACTCATATATCTGCAGTATACGCAGGCGGCAGGCATAGTCCTATACGAACCGATCGGGATAGAGGGTCTTATACCGAACCCAGGCATTATTGACACGAATCAGATAAGCCTGAGTTTCAGGGAAGGTAATCGCATTATGGAGTGACGTGTTCTGCTGCGCCCATCCGTCAACATTGCCCATACCGGCGTTATAGGCGGCAATGGCACTATCCGTCGACCCGTTGAAATAGGTCAGAAGATACGAGAGGTATGCACAGCCAAACTCGATATTGGTAGCCGGATCGTTAAGGTTGTCGACCGAATACTCGTCACCGTCGACAAGGCCCTTGGCGATCATATCCTGAGCAGTCACAGGCATCAGCTGCATCAATCCCTGAGCACCCTGATTCGATTCGGCCTCGGGATCCCAATTCGATTCCGCCTTAATGACAGCGCACACCAGATACGGATCCAGATTATGCGAAATACTGGATTGCTTTACATATGCCTCGTAGTCAATCGGATACAGCGGCTTAAAGAAGGCGGCAGGAGCACACGAGTAGACGAGCGAAATAAAGCCGAAGACGAGCACAACGGCAAGTGGCGCAACGCGATACCACGTAAAGAAACGTGTCTTAGGCATCGGCCTCCTCCTTATCCGTTACATCCCCGAAGCCATGGCGCACAAGCCATGCGTCCAGTTGTTCAAAGAGCGAATTATCGCCTCCCGCATTATCGATTACCGTCGTAGCGAGATTGCAAAGCGAAGCCTCATCAGGTTGGCATGCAGAGCGAGCATCAAAATCAGAGGACTCCATACCACGATGAATGGCACGCTCGCGACGAACTGCCAAAGGAGCACTGATAACCAGAATTTCATCAGCCAGGCCAAAAGCATCCTCAAAACCAGTCGGGGCAGAAACCTCGACAACCGCAAAGGGATAACGGGGGGACGAAACCGTACAACAAACCGGATCGAGAATCCTAAGCGAAAGCTGTTCAATGAGAACGGGGTGCACAAGGTCATTGAGCCGTGCGACCGAATCAGGAGAAGCGAAAGCTCGAGAAGCGAGGATGTTACGGCGAACGCCGCCCTCCTCGTCCAAAATATCCCAGCCAAATTCTTCCGCGAGGGCATTGACGATATCGGAGCCTGGCACATACAGCGATTTTGCAAGCTCATCCAGATCGATAAGCATAGCGCCACGAGATTCGAAATAGCGGCAGGCAGTCGACTTACCCGAAGCAATATTGCCCAAGACAAAAACGGTAAACATCAAGTCCTCCCTTACGCCAATGGGAGTTATTATCGCGCAAATAGAAAAGAAGGACTCAAAATACAGCCAAACAGTAAGACAAGCTAAACGAAGGCAAGTTCTTGTATTACAGCTCTCTATCAAACGCAAAAAAGGGGGAGGCCGCGAGGCCTCCCCCTTCTCCATCTCGGATGACGGCTCGGTGCCGTCCACCGGTCAGCGGCGCCCTGGCCTCCCACGGGCTGGCCCCGCAGTACTCTCGGCGCGATGGGGCTTAGCTTCCGGGTTCGGAACGGGACCGGGCGTGCCCCCCATGCTCTGGCCGCTGACCGGTGGGCGGCGCCCACCGTTACGGTGTCCTGGGT
>DBFDDV010000043.1:0-19998 GCA_048302525.1 Collinsella sp.
CGAGCCCGTGTTCCCCAGGGATGCGGGCTCGCTTCTTTTAGATGCCGGTGGGACTCGAACCCGCGAGGGGGCGAGCGTTAAGCGGACGCGCAGCGTCCGTAGCGAGCCGGCGAGGGCGCCGACAGGCGGCCGAAGCCGGTGCGGATTTGCGCAGCAAATGCGCGGACGTCCCACCGCCCCTACCACGTATTGTTTACGAGCCCGTGTTCCCCAGGGATGCGGGCTCGTTTCTTTTGGACGCCGATGGGGCTTTAAGTTGCGGTGGAATAGTTCCTGTTTTGGCCGTTTACCGGCCCATTTAGGAACTATTTCACCGCGACTCAGAGGGAGACGGTTAAAGGGCGCTCAGACTCGGGGTCCAGGCGATGGTGGGGGTTGCACCGTCAAGAGTCTCGTTGATGGTGGCGGCCATACCGGCGAGTAGGCTATTCTCGCTTACGGTGAGCGTCTTGTAGCCGCCGGCACGCATGAGCTCGCGAATCACCACGGCGCCAGCCAAGATCACGCCCGCGCGTTTGGGCTGCACACCCGGTAGCGCGGCGATGCCGTCCGCGTCCAACACAGACATGTGCTCGATAGCAGCCGAAATCTGTTCCATCGAAAGCTCGCGCAGGTGCACAAAGCTCGAATCATACGGCTCCAGCTCGTGAACCAGCGCCACGAGAGTGGTGACGGTGCCACCCACCGCGACCAGGCGCTCTGCACGCTCAAAATTGCTCGGCAGGCCCTCAAAATAGGCGGCGAACTGCTCGCCCGCCCAGTTGGCAGCGGCAGCAAGCTCGCCGTCCGCAGGCGGCAGTGCCGAGAAAAACCGCTCCGTCACGCGGCGACAACCGATGTCCAGCGAACGCGTACCCTCCAGCGCGAAGACCCCACGCTCCGGTGCGTACACACCCGTCGCGAGTTCCGTGGATCCGCCGCCCGAATCGGCAACAATGATGCGCTCGCCGGCAAAGTCGTGCGCCACGCCAAAAAACGTCAGGCGCGCCTCGACCTCGCCCGGAATCACCTGCGGTTCGAGCCCCAGCTTACGCAGGCCGTCCAGCAGCAGGGCGGCATTGGATGCATCGCGCGCGGCGCTCGTGCATGTGGTGCAAATGCACGCGGCCCCAAAGGCACGCGCCTCGTCCACAAACATGCGGCATGCAGCGAGCACGCGCTCGACCGCCGCCTCGCAAAAGCGGCCCGTCGCGTCCACGCCCTCGCCCAGATCGGTAATCTCGGTATACTTGGACGATTCCACGATCGCCCCGCCCTCGACCTGCGCTAGCACTAGTCGCGACGACACCGTTCCCAGGTCGATCGCGGCCACCTTATATCGTTTGCAATTTGTCATTGCGAGCTCCCCTCCGGGCGCTATTTGCCGTTGGACACGACCGTCTGACCCTCGACGCCGTTAAACCCAAACAGCATGTCGAGCGCTTGGATGTACCATGGCGCGTCCTTGCCGACTTCTTCGATCTCCTTGGCCACCTCGCTGGCCTTCTTGGCGTTCGACGACTTCTTTTCAGCCGACGACGAGTCCGAATCGCCGTCCAGGCCCTGCACTTCAATCCTCTTCTCGCCGGGCATCACCAGGCCCAGGTCCTCGGATGCCGCGTCCTTGATACCCTCCTCCGAGAGCAGCTTGTCGACGCTTTTTTGCAGCTCATCATTGTATTGCTGGCGAATCTCGACCTGCTTGGCCAAGATATCGCTCGAACGCTTTGCCACGTACAGGTCGCGCACGGGGAAATACAGGCTCACGAGCACCAGGGCAACGACGATGCCGATGAATAGCCCTCGCTGAGGACCGTGGGTAAAGTCGTAGATCGCCTTGACCACCGCGTTGTCGTTGGCGTAGTGCATAAAGTCCGAGCCCGAAAGACGGTTCGAGGGCCTGCTCGACCTATCGTGCGTTTGAGCCGACGAGCGCTGAGCATGCGACGAACGTGCCGGGCGCACTGGTCCATCTGTCGAAGTATTCACTTGAGCATTGGGGCGCGAGGTACTTGTCGGGCGCTGTATGGAGCGGTCGGCGCCGGCGTAGGCGGACCCACCGAGCTGCGCGGTACGCGCACGACGAGACGACGGCTCACGCGAACCGGCGGAATAGTACCTGTTGTCGTAAATCTGATCCATGTGCGCCTTGTGCGGTTGAGGTTTGTTTGCGCTAAGTCCTTTAGTTATAGCACGAGCGCCTGCACCGCCTTCGCCAGCCTTTGCTCGACATAAAAAAGGCGCTGAGCCATATGGCCCAGCGCCCAATGGTGCTCAACAGTGCCCGGCGGAAGCGAGGCGAATCCGAGTCAGCCCCGCCCCCGCACACGCCGCTCGCCTAGCGAATGTTGTAGAACGCGGTCTTGCCGGCGTAGCGCGCGCTGCCCTCGAGCTCGTCCTCGATACGGATGAGCTGGTTATATTTGGCAATACGGTCGCTACGGCACGGGGCGCCCGACTTGATCTGGCCAGCATTGACGGCCACGACCAGGTCGGCGATCGTGGAATCCTCGGTCTCGCCGGAACGGTGGCTCACGATGCAAGCGTAGCCGGCCTCCTTGGCGGTTTCGATGGCCTCGAGCGACTCGGTGAGCGTGCCAATCTGGTTGACCTTGACCAGGATCGCGTTGGCGGCACCCAGCTCGATACCCTTCTTGAGGCGCTCGGTGTTGGTGACGAACAGGTCGTCGCCCACCAGCTGCACTTTGTTGCCAATGCGACGGGTAAGCTCGACCCAGCCATCCCAGTCCTCCTCGGCCATGCCGTCCTCGATGGAGATGATGGGATAGGTGTCGACGAGTTTCTCCCAGTAATCGACCATCTGGGCGCTCGTGTACTCAACACCCTCGCCCTTGAGCTCGTACATGCCGGTCTCGGCGTTGTAGAACTCGGTGGACGCCGGATCCATGGCGTACATGAAGTCGACGCCGGGCTTAAAGCCGGCCTTCTCCACGGCCTTGGTGATGTACTCGAACGGCTCGGCATTGGTCTTGAGGTTGGGCGCAAAGCCGCCCTCGTCACCCACGCCGCCGCCCAGGCCGGCCTCGTGCAGCACGCCCTTGAGGGTGTGGTAGACCTCGACGCACCAGCGCAGGCCCTCGGCAAAGCTCGGAGCACCCACGGGCATGATCATGAACTCCTGGAAGTCAACGTTGTTGTCGGCATGCACGCCGCCGTTGAGGATGTTCATCATGGGCGTGGGCAGCAGGTGGGCGTTGACGCCGCCCAGGTACTGGTACAGCGACAGGCCCGCCGACTCTGCCGCAGCGCGGGCAACGGCCAGCGACACGCCCAGAATGGCGTTGGCGCCGAGCTTGGTCTTGTTGGGCGTACCGTCGGCGGCAATCAGCGCGGCATCGACGGCGCGCTGGTCGAAGGCATCGAGACCCACGACGGCATCGGCGCACTCGTTGTTGACGTGTTCGACGGCCTGCGAGACGCCCTTGCCCAGGTAGCGGCCCTTGTCGCCGTCGCGCAGCTCGCAAGCTTCGAAAGCGCCGGTCGAAGCGCCCGAAGGCACCATCGCGCGACCGAAGCTGCCGTCCTCGAGCACGACCTCGACCTCTACGGTGGGGTTGCCGCGGCTGTCGAGCACCTCGCGACCGTAGACATCCAAAATGTCACTCATGTTGTCTCCCTCTCACTTGGAAACGTAGTTGATGCAAGCGACTGGCCGACTGTGCACCATCGGTGCGCCTCCGTAAGTTAGCCATGTCGCACTTTTGCATTATGCCCTAAGTTAGCCGAGGGATACACTTGTTTTTCGAAAAATTTAGCGGGAACGATAGGGCATGTCAGCCCGTCGTTCCCGCAGTCTTACTCCTCTGCCTTGGCGGCGTCCCACAGGTCGTTGAGGCCATGGGTCGAAAACTCGGCCAAATCAACGTGGGCGTTGGCCGCCATCTGCTCCATCGCGGCCCAGCGGCGGCGGAACTTGGCCGTGCTGGCGCGCAGAGCGCTCTCGGCGTCGATACCCTCCTTGCGCGCAACGTTAACAAGGGCAAAGAGCAGGTCACCAAACTCCATCTCGCGCTCGGGCGAGCCGGGAGCCTCGGCCTCAAACTCAGCGCGCTCCTCGGCGACCTCGTCCCACACGTCCTGGACCGTCTCCCACTCAAAGCCCACGGCCGCTGCCTTGCGCGACACCTTCTGCGCCTGCATCAGCGCCGGCAGATGCGTGGGCACACCGTCGAGCAGGCCCTCGGGCGCAGCCTCGCCTGCCGCCATGGCTTTGTCCTTGGCGGCCTTCTCAGCAAGCTTGACCTCGTCCCAGATCTTGAGCACCTCGTCGGAGTTATCGGCATCCGCATCGCCAAACACGTGTGGGTGACGGCGGATGAGCTTGGCGTCGATATCGCGTGCCACATCGGCCAGCGTAAACTCACCGGCGTCCGCCGCAATCTGCGCATGCAGCACTACCTGCATGAGCACGTCGCCGAGCTCCTCGCGCAGATGCGCCGCGTCGTCCGCCTCGATGCAATCGAGCGCCTCGTAGGCTTCCTCGATCATGTTCTTGCCGATGCTCTGGTGCGTCTGCTCGCGGTCCCACGGGCAGCCGTCGGGCTGACGCAGGCGCCAGATGGTCTGCACCAGATGCTGCAGCTCGGCCGACGCGTCGACCAGCGTGGACAGATCGCGCGAGCCCTCGGCATTTTGCTGAGCCATATGCTCGGCCATGGTTAGTCCTCCTCCAGGATCACATGGCGGAACGCGCCACCCTCGTAGATGCCGTAGCTGTGCGAGCCGTCCTTGGGGATGCTCACGCTGCCGGGGTTGAAGAGCCACAGGCCCGGGTGCGCGGCGCTTTCCTCGTTAACCTTGATGTGCGTGTGACCGTAGACGAGCGCGGAGCCCTCGGGCAGCGCGGGCGCGTGGTCGACGCTGTTGTGCATGCCGGCGCCAAAGACGTGGCCGTGCGTCAGGAACAGTTCACGACCGGTCTCGTCGAACAGCGTGGCGTAGTCCGCCATGACGGGGAAGTCGAGCACCATCTGGTCGACCTCGGCGTCGCAGTTGCCGCGCACCGCGATGATGCGGTCGGCCAGGACATTGAGCAGCGGAATCACACGCTTGGGGGCGTAGTCGCGCGGAAGGTCGTTGCGCGGGCCGTGGTAGAGCAGGTCGCCCAGCAGAACGATGCGGTCGGGTTGCTCGGACTCGATGGCGGCGCAGAGGCGCTCGGTCCAGTATGCCGAGCCGTGGATGTCGGAGGCGATGAGGTATTTCATGGTGGTCCTTTCGGGAGGGGTTGATGGGGCTGGGCGCGAGATGTCGCCGACCGCGTTACTCAAATCGCAGTGCCGAGGCTTGTGCCGCCTGCATCACGCGCTGGAGCGGCACGTTATGCTCGCGGGCAAGACGGGCGCAGTCCTCGTACTCGGGCGCCGCACGCTCACTGCCGTCGGGCAGGGTGGCTACTTTGACGGCCACCTCGCCCCAAGGCGTCGTCACTTGCTCAAAGCGGCGTGGTAGGCAAACGCGCTCCATAACCTGGCGGCGGATGCCGTTGGTCGTGGTCTCCAAAAAGATAATCGTCTGCAGGCGCTCGATATCCTCGTGGGTGCAGATTACCTGCAGCTGCCAGCCGGGGCGACCTTTCTTGCAATAGAGGGGCAGCCAATGTACCTCGCGCGCACCGGCCTCGCGCAGGCGGTCGGCGGCGAAGGCGAGCACCTCGGGCGACGCGTCGTCGATGTCGCATTCCAGCTTGACGATGGTCTCGGGCGCATCGGTCTCGCGGGACAGCGGAGATGTACTTCCACGTTGCATACGGTCCGGATCCTTTCCGCACGGGCTCGTTTTGTTCATCCAAACGCTAGCACATCGGACGTGGCACAGGCGTGACTTTCGTCCGGCGCCGCCCACGCCCCTATCCAAACATGTACATCAGCCTCCAAACATGTCATTTTTTGCAGCTTTTGGAGGCTGATGTACATGTTTTGACGCGGGGCCGATGCTGCGTGGCGACCCTCGCACGCGACCCACCTTTCCAGTCGATTTCGGCCCCCGGTGCGCTCGTCGCATCGGGGGCCACGCCGTTACAATGGAGCGGATTCGCTTGACGCAAAGGAGCTGCCATGCCTGCTTGCCCGCTGGTCGATTGCCACACCCACACCTCGTTTTCGGACGGTCATGCCTCGTTTGAGGACAACGTTCGCGCCGCCGCTGTGGCCAGCTGCCGCGTCATGGTCTCAACCGACCATCTCACCCTGCCCGCCAGCATGGATGCCAACTGCGAAGTGCAGGTTACTGAGGGCGACCTGCCGGCACATCGTCTGGCTTTTGAGGATGCCCGCAAGCTTGCCGCGCAGATCGCGCCGGAGCTCGAGCTTATCTATGGCTTTGAATGCGATTGGTACGAGGGCTGCGAGCCTTTGGTCGAGCGCTGGTCCCAGGGCGCCGTCGTGCGCCTGGGCAGCGTACATTGGATTGGCAACCCGGGCGATATTGCGGCAGGCGCTGCGGGCACGACGGGGACAGAGGACGTCGCTCATCCCGATACGCCCGATTCGCGCTGCGGTTGGATCGACGACGACACCGACCTGCACGTTTGGGAAAACCTGGGCGTGCACGGCGTGTGGGAGCGCTATGTCGATGACTGGTGCCACGCCTGCGAAAGCCCGCTCAACTTTGACGTGATGGCTCATCCCGACCTGATCATGCGCTTTTCAAAGGAAGGCTTTGCGCCCGATTTTGATCCCGCGCCGTTCTGGGAGCAGATGGCCGAATGCGCCCACGATACAGGTCGCCGCGTTGAGGTCTCGACCGCCGCACCGCGCAAGGGCCTCGACGACTATTACCCCTCGACGGGGCTGTTGCGCTGCTTCGCCCACGCCGAGGTACCCATCACCTTTGGCTCGGACGCGCACCGCGCCTGCGACATCTGCTGGAATATCCACGAGACACAGGCCCACGCCTACGACTGCGGTTATCGAACCTTCGACATCCCCCACCCCACCGGCGAATGGGAATCCACACCCCTCGCCTAACTAGTCGTTTAAGAACGTCCCCAATGACTAGTGGCGGCGGGCGTTGAGTTCGCCGGCTAGCTCGTCGAGGGTGATACCGTAGCGCTCGAGCGTCACGAGCAGGTGGTAGACCAGGTCGCCGGCCTCGTAGCGGATGTGATCGTGATCGTTATCCTTGCAGGCCATGATCACTTCGCTCGACTCCTCGGCAAGCTTCTTGAGCAGCTCGTCCTCGACGTCGGTCAGCAGACGCGCGGTATAGCTCTCCTGCGGCGATGCATCACGACGACCGTGAATCACCTCGGCGAGCCCCGTCAGCGTCTCACCGATATTTCCATCCTGAACGTTTGCGGTGCGCACACCCATGGTTCAATCCTTTCTGGTGGCCGAGCGTCTAATCGAGCGCCCGCCCTACGCGAGTTTCTTGAAGAAGCAGGTACGGTTGCCGGTATGGCAGGCCGGGCCCGGCGAGTCGACCTTGACCAGCAGCGTATCGCTATCGCAGTCGGCCCAGAGCTCCTTGACCGCTTGCATATTGCCGCTCGTCGCGCCCTTGTTCCAGAGCTCCTGGCGACTGCGGCTCCAAAACCACGTGGTGCCGGTCTTGAGCGTCAGCCCCACCGATTCCTCATTCATCCAGGCAACCATAAGCACCTCGCCGGTGTCATACTGCTGAACAACACAAGGAATCAGCCCCTTGGCGTCGTATGTAAGCTTTGAAGGATCGGTTATCTCTTCCATTTCTCTCCCCAAATTCAAACTTCGCAGGTCGGCGAGGGTTGTCCAGGTGCCCGAGATTCCGAGCGACAAGCCCGACGACGCGTACTTAAGTACGCGAGGAGGGTTGGAGCCGGAAGGTCGGGTGCCTGGGCAAGCCGCAGCGCTAAAAGTCCAGCCTGACAGGGATGCCCTGCGACGCCATATACTCCTTCACCTGGCGAATGCTGAAGGTTCCAAAGTGAAAGACGCTCGCTGCTAGCACGGCATCGGCCTCGCCCTCGATCACGCCCTCGGCAAAATGCTCGAGCGTGCCCACACCGCCGCTCGCGATCACCGGAATCGGCACCGCGCGCGCCACGGCGCGGGTGAGCGCCAGGTCAAATCCGGCCTTGGTGCCGTCGCGGTCCATACTGGTCAGCAAGATCTCGCCGGCGCCGCGACGAGCCGCTTCCTCGGCCCACGCCACCGCGTCGATGCCCGTGGCGTTGCGGCCTCCTGCGGTAAAGACTTCCCACTTGTCGGCACCCGGCTCTCCGGGCAAACCGACGCGCTTGGCATCGATCGCCACGACCACGGCCTGACTGCCAAAAGCCGCGGCGGCCTGGCTAATCAGCGACGGGTCGCACACGGCGGCAGAGTTGAGCGACACCTTGTCAGCACCGGCTGCAACCATGGTGCGCATGCCCGCCAGGTCGCGAAAGCCGCCGCCCACGGTATAGGGAATGGCCAGCTCCTCGGCCGCATGCGCCGCCATCTCGATAGTCGTCGCACGGTTATCGCTCGTCGCGGTAATGTCCAAAAATACGACCTCGTCCGCACCCTCGCGGTCGTAGGCGCGGGCCAGCTCCACCGGATCGCCGGCATCGCGCAAGCTCACAAAGTTGACGCCCTTGACCACACGGCCGTCCTTGACGTCCAGGCAGGGAATTACGCGCTTGGTAAGCATGGGCTACTCCTCCCCTCGAGCGGCGGCCAGCGCCTGGGCCAGCGTAAAGTTGCCCTCGTAGAGCGCACGACCGGTAATGGCGCCTTCAATCGCGCCCTCACCCACCGCGGCCAGCGCGCGGATGTCGTCGAGCGTCGAGATACCGCCCGACGCCACGACGGGAAAGCCCGCGACCTGCGCCACATGGCGATACGCCGCCACATCGATGCCCGTCTGCATGCCATCACGCGCGATGTCGGTATACACCAGATGCTTAAAGCCCAGCTCGGTAAGCTGCGCCACGGCATCGTCGAGTGCCACGCCCGCGCCGTCGCGCCAGCCGTTCACCTTAACCTGGCCGTCGCGCGCGGCAATGTCGGCGACCAACAGCTCGCCAAAGCCCTGGGCTGCCACCTCAGCAAAACCCGGCTCGGTCACGAGCACGGTGCCCAGCGCAATGCGGCGAGCACCATAGCCTGCCAGCTCATCGATGCGTGCGAGTGAGCGAACGCCGCCGCCCACGTCCACGGACAGACCGTCGACGCCGCAGATGGCCTTAATCGCCGCCGAGTTGGCAGCGCATGTGTCCTCGTCCTCGCCAAAGGCAGCGGACAGGTCGACGACATGCACCCAGCTTGCGCCCTGCTCGGCAAACGAGCGGGCGACGGCCACGGGGTCATCGGAATATACCTTGCAGCGGTTGCGGTCGCCGCGCTCCAGGCGCACAACCTTGCCGCCGATCAGATCGATTGCGGGAAACAGGATCATCGGCCAACCTCCTCGACGATGTTGACGAAGTTCTTAAGGATGCGCTGACCCAGCGCGGAGGATTTCTCGGGATGGAACTGGCAGCCCCACACATTGCCGTGGCGCACGATGCACGGGAAACTCCGTGTATAGTGCGTGCGCGCCAACACATCGGTGGCATCGACGTCGCCGGCCACCGCGTAGCTGTGAGTGAAATACATGTTGGCGCCCTCGGCAAAACTGGCAAGCAACGGATCGGCCGCACCGGCGGGCGTCATGTGCACCTGGTCCCAGCCCACGTGCGGGACCTTCAGGCGGCTTGATTCCAGGTGCGTGCACGAGCCACGCATGATGCCCAGGCCATCGACCCAGGGACCACCGGCCTGCTCGGAGGCATCGTCGTCCGCGTCCGCACCCTCGTCCGCAGGCACGCCCTCGTTGCCGCGCTCAAAAAATAGCTGAAGGCCCAGGCAGATGCCGAGCAGCGGAGTTCCAGCGGCGACGGCATCGAGCACGGCCGCCTCCTCGCCGCTCTGGCGCATAAAGGCGATCGCGTCATAGAACGCGCCCACGCCCGGGATGACCAGGCCGTCGGCGTTACGGATCTGCTCCGGATCGTCCGATGTGCAGGCGGCGGCACCGGCGCGCGCAAGCCCGCGCACGACGCTCGACAAGTTGCCCTTGTGGTAGTCGACCACCACAATCTTCGGTTCGCCCACGCGACCCCTCCTCTTCTCATCATCCAAAACCACCACAAAGGTGCCTGTCCCCTTCGTGGTGGTTTTACCCTTGTGACGGTTACAGCGAGCCCTTGGTGCTGGGGATGCCCTGCACGCGGGGATCGAGCTCGCAGGCGTGGCGCATCGTGCGGCCCACGGCCTTAAAGGCGGCCTCGATAATGTGATGCGAGTTGCCGCCCGCCAGCTCGCGCACGTGCAGCGTAAGTTTGGCATCGCGCGCAAAGGCATAGAAGAACTCGACAGCCAGCTCGGTATCGAAGCTGCCCACGCGCTCGGTCGGCACGGGCAGCTCGCAGTAGGCCTGGCCGCGACCCGAAATGTCCACGGCGGCCATCACGAGCGTCTCGTCCATGGCGATCGCCGCGTCGGCAAAGCGCGTAATGCCCGCCTTGTCGCCCAGCGCCTGACAAAACGCCTCGCCCAGCACAATACCCGTGTCCTCGACGGTGTGGTGCGCATCGACCTCCACATCGCCTACCGCATGCACCGTCAAATCGAACAGACCATGGCGGCCAAAAGCGTTGAGCATGTGGTCGAAAAACGGCACGCCGGTCGAGATATCGCACACGCCAGATCCGTCCAAGTCGAGCTTTACGACAATGTCGGTCTCGCCCGTCTTGCGGGTTACCTCAGCATAGCGGTCCATCTACATCTCCTCCTTCACCAGCGTGGCAAACGCGGCCAGCACCTCGTCGTTTTCCTGCGGGGTACCCACGGTAATACGTAGGCAGTCCGCGAGCCCCGGCGCATAGCTAAAGTCGCGCACCAAAATCGAATACTCGTCGCGCAGACGCTCGCGCACGTGCGTGGCACGCGGCGTGCGCACGAGCACAAAGTTCGCCGCGCTCGGCCACGCCTCCACGGGCAGACCCTCGGCAGCCATTGCGTGCAGGGTACACAGTTCGCGCTCGCGCTCGGATGCAACCTGTGCCACCACGGGCGCGTACGCGTCGCGGGCACGCACGCAGGCAAGCGCGGCGGCCTGGCTCAGCACGTTAACCGAGTAGATCTGACGAATCGCCGCAAACACATCGATGACCTCGGGCGCCGCGATCACATAGCCCAGACGCGCGCCGGCGGCGCCAAACGCCTTGGACAGCGTATGCAGAATCACCAGGGTGGGATGCTCGGCGATAAGCCCCTGCGCCGTGGTAGCCGCGCCAAACGAATCGTCGGCAAACTCAACGTAGGCCTCGTCGACCATGACCATGCCGGGGCACGCATCGCACAGGGCCGCGACAAAGTCGAGCGGAGCCGCGTCGCCCGTGGGGTTATTGGGCGAGGTCACGATTGTCAGGTTGCACTCGGGCGCGGCCGCGAGCACAGCCGCCTGGTCGAGTTCAAAGGTCGCCGGGTCGCGCCACACGTCGCGCACCTCGGTCTGACAGAGCGACGCAAAGAAGGCATACTCGCTAAAGCACGGCGGGCAGTTGAGCAGGGTCCGCCCCGCGCCGCCAAACGCCAGCAGGTAGTTATAGAGCAGCTCGTCGCCACCGTTGCCCACGCAGATATTCTCGCGCGTCACGCCATGCCAGGCAGCAAGCTCGTCGCGCAGATCGTTGGACATGGGATCGGGATAGCGGTTGAGCGGTGTAGCAGCCAGGGCCGCGTCGATCGCCTCGCGCACGCCGGCCGGCACGGGATAGGTGTTCTCGTTAGCCGAAAGGTTGATGCGCGTAGGCGTAAAGTTGGGATCGTAGGGCTCAATGCCGGCCAAGTAGGGCTGGACGAGCTCCTTCATGTGGGGCGTCAGCTCGGCCATATTAGGCCTCCTCGCCGGTCGCGCCAGCGGCACCGCCCGCAGCCGCCAGGTCCACACCCTCGGCAACCGTCGTCACGGCGTCGCCCGGCCAGGCGACCTTGGTCAGGTCGGCCGCGGCCAGAGACTCGGCACTCACGGCATCCTCACCCTGCTCCAGCACGCGACGACGCAGGGCAGCAGAGAGCGCGTGCGCCCACAGGCCCTCGGCCTCGGCCAGACGCTGTGTGGCGGGAGCGTCGGAGAGCAGGCCCTCGGGTGTATAGCAAATGACGCTCGAGCGCTTAACGAACTCTTCGACCGAAAGCGGGTTGGAGAACATGGCCGTGCCGCCGGTCGGCAGCGTGTGGTTGGGGCCGGCAACATAATCGCCAAGCGGCTCGGAGCTCCAAGCGCCCACAAAGATGGCGCCGGCGTTGCGAATGCCGCCGAGCAGGCCCATCGCGTCCTTGCAGTGCAGCTCAAGGTGCTCGGGCGCCACGGTGTTCACGGCCTCGACGGCGGCAGCCATATCGGCGGCCACCACGATGGTGCCTTCGTTGTCGAGCGAAGCGCGCGTGATCTCGGCACGCGGCGACTGCGCCACCAGGATGTCGATGCCAGCCTCGACCTCGCGCGCAAACTGCTCGTCGCAAGTCACCAGATAGCAGGCTGCCAGCGGATCGTGCTCGGCCTGGGCCATCAGGTCTGCCGCGACCACCATAGGCTTGGCCGTGGCGTCGGCCAGCACGCAGACCTCGGAGGGACCGGCGACCATGTCGATTCCCACGTCGCCCGACACAATCTGCTTGGCGGCGGCAACAAAGGCGTTGCCCGGGCCGGTGATTTTGTCGAGGCGCGGAATGGTCTCGGTACCGTACGCCAGCGCGGCCACGGCCTGAGCGCCGCCCACCATATAGATTTCGTCCACGCCGCCGAGCTTAGCCGCGGCGAGCGTGTAGGGGCTGATCAGGCCGTCTTTTTGCGGCGGGGTCACCATAACCACGCGCTTGACGCCGGCGACCTTGGCGGGAATGGCGTTCATGAGCACGGTGGAGGGATATTGCGCGCGGCCGCCCGGTACATAGATGCCGGCCGCCGCGAGCGGGGTCACCTTAACGCCGAGCATCGTGCCGTCCGCACGCGTGGTAAACCAGCTCTGCTCGACCTCGCGCTGGTGGAACTCGCGAATCTGGCGCGCGGCCTTCTCAAGCGCGGCGACAAAGGCCGGGTCGAGGCCTTCGAGCGCGGCATCGATCTGCTCCTGCGGCAAGCGGAAGCTCTGCAGCTCAACGCCGTCAAAACGCTGACAGTAATCGCGCACCGCGGCATCCCCGTTGGCACGCACGTTGGCCACGATATCGCGGGCGGCGTCGATGATGTTTTGCGGCAGCACGCCCTTGCGGTTGAGCTGGTTGGTAACGAGGCGCTCACCGGGAGCAAGCTTGATGGTCTTCATATCGGTATCCCCTATCGGTCGAGGTTGTGTTCGAAAAACGAGAGGCCGGGCGGCGGCGCCAATCGGCCCGCAGCCCGTACGTTGGGGCGCCCGTGCGCGCTCGCGCTATTGTGCCGAGCCCGCGACGGGCTCAAAATGCTTGTCCTTAACGGCCGCGGCCAAGCGATCTGCCAGATTGCGTACGCGCGGATCCAGGCGCGCAGCACCCGGATTGACAAAGAAGCGGGCCGTGCAGTCCATGATGCGGCCGGTGATGACCAGGTCGTTGTCGCGCAGCGTGGCGCCCGTGGCGGTGATGTCCACGATGCGATCGGTCATGCCGACAATGGGGCCCAGCTCGATGTTACCGTGCAGTGAGACGATATCGGCGTTCACGCCGCGCTCGGCATACCAGGCACTCGCGATGCGCGGGTACTTGGTGGCCACGCGAAGCGACCCGCGACGGGCATAGTTGCGCTCGGCCTGGCCGGCGCGCCCTGTGGGCTCCGCCTCGATAAACGTGCACAGGCCATAGCCCAGGTCGACCAGCTGCAGCAAGTTGAGGTCTGCCTCGATGAGCGAGTCCCAGCCACAGATGCCGCAATCGGCACCACCGCAGCCCACAAAGGCAGGCGCATCGCTGGGACGCACGATGACAAACTCGATATCGCCGACCGCGCCCTCGCCGGCACGCGTGTCGCGGCCGCGCACGATCAGGTGACGGCCGGGGTCACGCAGCTCAGAGACGTCCAGGCCCGCGGTCTCGAGCACGTCGAGCGTGTCGGCCTTAAGCGAGCCCTTGGGCACGGCGATGCGCAGCGGGCCCTCGGCGCCACGGCCCGCGGCGTGATCGTCGTCGAAAGCGGCGTCCTCGGCCGAGGTGTGCGCGGCCTCCAGGCGCTCGAGCGAAAAAGCGAAGCCCGCCGCCGGCACCTCGATGCCGTCGCCAAACGCACCGGTAAAGATGGAGTCGTAGCGTCCGCCCGAACCGACCGGATCGGGCAGGCCGCCGGCATAGGCCTTAAAGACCAGACCCGTGTAGTAATCAAAAGAGTTCATGATGGAGAAGTCGAAGGACAGCACCTGGGCGTCCTCGGGAGCCAGACCATCAACCAGGGCACGCAGTTCCCGCGTCAGCGGCGCGACGATGCCGGCGGCCTCCAGCAGCGCATCCACGCGGTCGAGCACCTCGGCACCACCGTGCAACCGCGGCAGCTCGCTAACGGCGGCCTTGACGGCATCGGACTCGACGCTTGCCGCCACGCGGGCATCGAGGCCAACAAAGTCGTTGGCATGCACGCAGCGCAGGGCCTCGGCAGCCAGCTCACGATCCTCGCATACCGCGAGCAATTCCTTAAAAGGACGCACGCTGCCTGCGATAATGCGCGCATCGGGCAGTGCGAGTTTACGCACCGCCTCGGCCACGAGCGAGACAATCTCGACATCGCCCGCGGTATCGCCCGCACCGATAAGCTCAAAGCCCAGCTGTGTAAACTGGCGCGAGCCACCGGCATTGCGCTGACACTCGCGAACCACCGGCGCCTCGTAGCGAAGGCGTAGGGGCAGGTCGGCCGCGCGCATGCGGGTCGAAACCAGACGCACGATCGGCAATGTGTTGTCGGAACGGACCACCAGCAGGCGGCCGTCATCGTCAAAGAGCTTAAACGGCGTGTCCGCAATGCGGCCGCCTTCCTCGAGCGAACCCTTGTCCTCGAGCAGCGGCGTCTCGACCGGAAGGTAATGATGCTCCCTGAAGCAGCCCTTCACCGTCAGCGCAATCTCCTCGCGCGCCTGAGCCTCCTCGGGCAATATGTCCCGGAATCCCCACGGTGTGGCCGTCATCTGGTGAGCCTCCTCATGCTGTGTTTCGTATGGAACAGAAGACCGGCATAGCTCCGCCGGTCTTCTGGGTACTTTAGCATACTAGAGTGTTTGCGGGGAGAATCGTCCTCCTCGGCTCACACCGTATTCATTTGGAAACATACGGAAAGCGCGTCCCACCTTCCAGCCAAAAACTGGGACGCACTTTCCACTTGAGGCCTTAACCGGAAACGGCGTCCCAGAATAGACGCTCAGAACGGGACACACTTCCCGAAACCCGCCCCATCGGGAAAATGCATCCCGGAATGAGTCTCCAGAATGGGACACGCTTTCCCAAACCCTCCCAACGGGAAACTGCGTCCCGTTCCGAATCGCAATTCCGGGACACGCTTTCCGCCAGAAGCCTCAGCCGGAAAGCGCATCCCGTTTCCCAAAGAGCGCCAAGCTAAAGTCTGCCGAACGGCAGCTCGACGCCCACCTAGGCGCCAATCGCACGACGATACTCTGCCATTACCTGCGCATCGGCAGCTGCGGGGTCGGCAAAATAGCGCCCGTCATAGGTCTCGGCCGAAACAACTCCGCGATAGCCGCGCGCCACCAGCCTATCCAGGTCGGCGCGCATATCGCGGTCGCCGTCACCCCAGGCAAGATGCGTCGTGCCATCTGCCGCAACATCGACAAAATGCACGTGGGCGACATCATCGCCAAGCAGATCGAAATAATCGTCGATGGTATCCCCCGCCACCGCCATAGCGCCCAAATCCAGACACGCCTTAAGTGCCGGATGGTCAACTGCCTCGATCATGCGCTTCGTGTCGGCCGCCGAGTTCACAATCATCGACTCAACCGGCTGTAGGGCCTCGAGCACCAGTCGCACGCCGCGCTCTCCCGCATGCTCGGCAATCGCACGCAACATCGAGGCGCTGCGACCCCACGCGTCCTCGATCGGCTCGTTCAAAAATGCCCAGCCGCTCGAGACCATGACCTGCTCGGCTCCAAGTTCCGCCGCAATATCTACAACGTTCTTAAAGTACGCGAGTGTGCGGGCACGTGCCTCATTCCCGCGCGCCGCGATATTCCACGGCTTGGGGTTGTTCTGTTCGGGACAAAGCCCCACAATCCGAACCCCATACCGCTGCGAAAGCTCCCGCGCCTGTTCGAGTGAATCGTAGCCATGGCAATCCACATACAAATGCATCGCCCCCGTCCAAAGCTCGCAGCACGTGTAGCCCGAAGCCGCCGCCGACGAAAAGAACTCCTCCAGGTCAAAATACCGATGGCTGATATTCATAACGGCAAGCTGTGGATACTCCATCTTGTCCACCTTTCGGCAAAAGGGCGCCGCAGCACAGTGTGCGCGACGCCCCCTCTTACATTGTTCTCATTATGACGGATACTCTACTGGACACCAAGCACTCCAAAGAACGCGCCAGCGATACTCACGAGCAGGATCACGAGCATGATGAGCAGCGGATTCATCTTCTTCTTGAGCATGAGATAGACGATTCCAAACAGCCCCATCGTGACAAAGCCCGGGAAGATTCCGTTGAGCAGCTCGGCGAGCGTCTGAGCACCATCGCCCGCACCGACCATGAGCGGAATGTCCACGGTCACCATCTCCATGGTCATAGCACCGATCACCATGGCGCCCATAATGGAGGCCATCTTG
The DNA here is from genome assembly GCA_048302525.1 of Collinsella sp. Taxonomy (GTDB): domain Bacteria; phylum Actinomycetota; class Coriobacteriia; order Coriobacteriales; family Coriobacteriaceae; genus Collinsella. The sequence continues at coordinate 16,746 of DBFDDV010000043.1, forward strand.
ACGATCGTGTCCATAATGCCCGATTCCTGGACCTTGCTGATCATGTCCGAGCCAAAGCGATATCCCACAAACGTCAGCAGGTAACGGATGATGTAGTGAGGGACGTTGAACACGAGCAGGAACAAAATCGGGCCAAGAATAGAGCCCTGCAGCGCCAGCGACGTGCCGACACCCGTTGCCAAAATTCGCAGCGTGCCCCAGTAGAAGGCATCGCCCACGCCGGACAGCGGCCCCATCAAAGCAAGCTTGACATTAGAGATCGCGCTCGTGTCAAAGCTATCGTCAGTAGCGTTGACCTCCTCCATTGCAGCGGCGATGGACATGGGGAGCGTCGAGATGTACGGCGTGACGTTATAGAGCTCCATATGGCGCTTGAGTGCGGCCTTAAAGTCTGCATCCTGCGGATACAGCTTGCGAAGGATCGGCATAAGGGCCCACATAAAGCCGATATGGCCCATACGCTCGTAGTTCCAGGAGTGCTCATAGGGAATCGAGCGCCAGAACAGCTTCTTAAGATCTGCGCGGGAAATCAGCCCGTCGTAAGAAGACTCAAACTTAAAACTCATCGAACCCACTCCCAATCGCAGGATCCTCGGTTGCCGCTGCAGGCTGCTCCGCCTTTTTCTTGTCACCCAAAACCGTCATCGCAACGACAATGATCGCGGCAAAGATCGCCACGCCCGTCGTGCTAATGCCAAAGTAGGCGACGAGGAAGAAGCCAGCGAAGAAGAACGGCGCCACAGTCTTGTTCATAATCATCTGGGCCAGCATCGCAAAGCCGAGTGCAGGCAAGAAGGCGGCGGCGACATCCATGCCGGTCTGAACGAAATCGGGGATGATGTTGAGCAGGCTGGCAACAGCATCGGCGCCAAAGAAGAATGCCAGGGGAATAATCAGCAGGCCGCACCAGCTCTGCGCGTAACCGGCGATGAGCATGTTGCGCGTGATGGCCTTGGTGTCTCCGTCCTCGACGTTTTTGTCGATACGGTGCACCAGCAGCAGCATCACCGGCTGGCCCAGGGCGGTATCGAGCGCCAGGACGATCGTTGCGATGGGAATGCCCAGGGTCAGGGCCGCCGAAGCGTCCGCGCCGGCCTGCATGGCAAGCGACACACCCAGGATGGTTCCGGAAATCGTATCGGGCGGGTTATATGCACCGACCGAGATGGCACCGACCATGGCAAGCTCCATCGTGGCGCCCATAATGGTGCCGGTCACTACATCGCCCATGACAAGGCCAACCAGAGGCCCGAGCACGATCGGGCGCTGGAGGTAGCTCGTGCCCGTCAGCCACTCGGAATAGCCCAAAAGGGCGATCAGGAAAATCAGGATTGTCTTGATAACCATGACAACCCCTAACCGATGACCTTCGCGGCGTCAGTCTTCGCATCTGCCGGAATCATCTGAATGAACAGTTCATAGCCCTCGCCGAGCAGTTCTTTGACGTATGCCTCGTTTTCGGGCGTGAGGAATACGCTGGTCGAGACCTGGCGGGCATTCTCGCTAAAGGCAACGTTGCCGAGATTGATCTTCTTGATGCCCATCGCCTTGGCGACGGCACCGGCCTGCTGGATCGTCTCGCAAACCACGAAGAGCTTGTACTTATCAGTCACACCGCTCTGGAGCGCCTTGACGGCATCCTCGGTGTTTTTGACGACGACCTTGCAGCCCTCCGGCTTTGCGAGGGATAGAGCTTGCAGGCGAAGCTTGTCATTGAGGACCGTGTCGCTCACCAACAGGATGCAGTCGGCACCCAGAGCCGAGGTCCAGCTAACGGCAACTTGGCCGTGAAGCAGTCGATAGTCCACGCGAATCATCTGAATCATGATGTGCTCCCTAGTGGTTAAAACTCATCGAGTTCGGCCTGCCCCAGCAGGTCGTTGACGTACTTGACCTTGGTGTCGTCCGCCTCGACGATCTGGCGAATGGCCTCATCGATCGGGGTGGATTCGGGCACGAACAGCAGCTGAATAAGGAGCGGCAGGTTCATATTGGTCACGAGGTGCGTGTTAGGACGCGTCTGGACGATCTTGGTGAACTCGTTGTTGACACTGCCGCCAAAGAGGTCGGTGCAAACGACGACCTCATCGTCCGCCGCAAAGCCGTTCAGAATCGCTGCGGCCTCCTTGGTCAGGTCCTCGTTTCCGTCGACATACATAGAGAGCGCATGGACGTTTTCGCGCTCGCCGGAAAGCAGGCCGATGCTCTCGACGATTCCGGACGCAAAATGAGCATGGGACGCCACGATAAACTGCCTCATTCGATTCCCCTTTCTTGCGAATTTCGGCATAAAAATGCCCGGACGCATACGCCCGGGCAGGGTGCTTCTTGATCAGTAGCTTATTTGTCACCGATTAGTAGTCGAACTGGTGATAGTAACGACGGTAGTTGAGGTTGTGCTTGGTGACCGTCTCGTAGTAAGCGGCAAGGCGATCGGTGATCAGCGAGGAGAGGATCCACGGAGACACGATGACGCGGAACTCGTCGTCAAGGCCGGGGATCGCGAACTCGGCGGTGTCGATGATGTTGATGTCGGTGTCGCCGGTCACGCCGCGGTTGAGGAAGGCGCGAACGCGCTCGTCGAGCTTGCGGTTCTCGTCCTCGCCCATGAACAGGAACACGGGCACGCCGGGCTCCACGAGCTCGAGGGTGCCGTGGAAGAAGTCGGCGGACGTGATGTAGCGGGTGCGCTTCCACTGCATCTCCTCGAGGATGCACATCGAGAAGAGGATGGTCTCGCCCCAAAGTGCTCCGGAGCCGATGAACATGGTGTAGGGCGCGAGGGCGTACTTCTTGGCGAGCTCCTCGGCGCGCGGCTCGAAGCTCTTGCGGATGTCGACCAGGTGGGTCCAAACGTCCTTGGTCTGCTCGATGAACTTATCGAACTGCGGGAAGCAGCCACGGCGGTTGAGCAGGCGCAGGCCGAAGCAATCGGCGAGGTAGTAGCCCATCTCGCAGCCGCCGTTACCATGATCGGAAGCCATCTTGACGCAATTCTCGGCGCCGACAGCCTGGCCGATGAGACCCTCGGGCTTGGTCATGGCGTAGACACGAATGCCCTTTTCCTTCATCTTCTTGACGGCCTCGAGGACCTCGGGGGTGGTGCCGGACTCGGAGGCGGTGAGCACGACGGACTTCTCGGTCATGCGCTTGTGGCCGGAGACGTTCCACTCGGCGGCATGGATCAGGTAGACCTCGAGGTCGCGGTCGCCGAACTTGTTCATGAGGTACTCGAGCTGCATGAGCTCGTCCC
>DBFDDV010000044.1:0-14769 GCA_048302525.1 Collinsella sp.
GCTTTGACCAGTGCGTAGGCGACACCAGCGGTAAAGATGATTGCTGCAAGAATGGTGACAAACGTAGGCACGGCAAAACGGCCGATCTGCCGACGCTGCATCATAAAGGCCGCAAAGGACATATGATCAGAGTGCGCCGGAAAAGCGCTCTCTGCGCAAGATGCAGCAGGATCGCTCGTCGCTTTTCTATCAGCAGGCGCCTTTGCTGTACCTGAAGGAAGCGGCTGCTGAGCATTCGCCGGCGCATCATCCACATCCAACGGTTTTCCGCATGCGGAACAGTATCGCGCCCCGTCTTTGATCTTTGCCCCGCAGCTTGCGCAGTACATATATCCCCCCTAGAACTTCAGCATATCGAAACGATAGCCCACAGCCTGCAAACAGAAAAGGCCCAGGACAATTTGCTCGACTGTAAACCTTTTCTTTCACCTTTCAAATTCGCCTGACCCCACGCGGAAGGCATGCGACGGGCTACTTGCTAGGCGCGAGCCATGTGCAGCTTGATTGCCTTGAAGATGATGTTGGCAACCGAGACGATAGGCCAAAGTGCCACCATCGTCATCGGGGCTAATTCGGGAACAACCGGAACCGCTCCGTGAATCACGCTGCCCAACCAGTAAAAAAGCATCAGAACAACGACAGGAAGGCCCACGAGAACCACAAGTTCGATTAGCATAATCGTGATACCGATAATGCCGCCACCATAGACAAAGGGAAGCCTTACACCGCTGCGGTACAGCGAGATAATCACCTTCCAGGGACCAATCAGAAGCAGCGCCAGCAGAATCATATAGTCGAGCCCCAGCGAGCCCCCTCCCAGCACGTAATTGAAAAAGAGCACATAGAGCAACGAAATCACCGACGCTCGCGTAAGGGACCCGATGGACTCGCGAAGTGAATCTCGCAGGCAAGCAGCGGCCTCTGCATCCTCCGCCGCTTGAAACTGAGCCTCGACAGACTGGCTCTCAATCGGCCGGGCCTCAACGTAAATCGCATCTCCCGCCGTGCTGGCCGCAGCCGCGACCGTAGGCGTTCCGCACACGCCGCAGAACTTGGCGCCGTCGTTAATCTCTGCTCCACACTGTTTGCAATGCATGATCGGGTCCTTTCTCGTTACCCCTTTTCTTGACGATCACAAGATACGATTTGTCGTTTATCCGATATAGAGATTTTGACCGGGTAATTTTCCTAAACGTGCTACGCTATTAAACCTGCAGCTAGAGACAGGGGTAACAATGTTTGAGTTCTCCCAAACACGCACCGTTGAAGGTTCGATTCCGTTTAAGAAAGTCAACCTCATAGAGAACGAACCCAATAGGCCCGTTGGCGAGGCCCAGCTTGTCTTTGAACTCTACATGCCCACCGAGCTGGCCGGCAGCAAAAGCAACGAAGGGCCCGCACACAGCGAGCGCCATGCCGATCTGATCAGGCTGGCATCATGCATCGAACCCACCGCCGTTAAAGAGCAGCCCTTCCGCGCAAGCCTCTTTAACGTACTTGATTACGCCGAACAGACCGGGCCGCTTTTTGGCAAGCACGCAATAGAATCCGTACGCGATTGGGCCAATGCCGCGATGGCAGCACTTATTGCCATGCGCATCCAGGAATACCTCAACGGGAGCTGCACCATCGCAAAGGTCTCCGCATTGGAAAGAATCGAGAAATCAGTGGTAACCTGCGCGGCAAACGGGTCATCCTTCAAGATCTACACCACTATCCTGAGGGCGGGCGGAGATTATACCGACTCATTCAAAAACCTGCCCATCGTGCGCAAAATCGAATCCGATGCGGGATATTTCTACGCCTTTATGTTTATGATCGACGAGGAAGAATCCCTCGTTGCACTCAACGTGCTCTCTTTTGAACACGAGCTCACCGCCAATGACTTCAGTGTTTTGCAGGCGATGTTCTACATGGACGAAGACTCCATCTCGGAGATTTCAGCGCGACTCAAGGTCAGCAATAGCGAGGAGAGCTTCTATGTAATCGACCCTCAAGCAGATATCCAGGAGCGCCGCGAAGAACTCGACAACGATGACCGCGATGCACTCACCGCTTTGGTGCAGGCGCTCGTGATCTCGCATCTCTCGGGCGCGCACGTGGATGTGTTCCAGGGCAACGAATCCACAGGGTTCCTCTCGTTTGACAGCTATCTCTCGTGGCTCTGGTTTGATTTTTCGCGCAAGCTGAGCACCGTCAAGATCGGCTATTGTGAGCAGTGCGGACGCGCCTACTCACTTGCCGGGCATCGTGGCGTCAAACGGCACTACTGCAGCGATCGATGCAAGACCGATGCCAAAAACGAGCGCACGCGCAAGGAGACGGCAAAGATACGCGAGTTGTTTGGAACGGGCGCCAGCGTACGCGACATCGCCAACGAGATAGAACGTCCCGCGGCCTACGTGCGCTCGCAGCTCAATAAATGGACCAAGCTCAAGCACGATCTGGATGTAGACATTGAGTTAAACGGCTTTGACAGCTCCGAGCTACTCAAACGCTGCACCATTGAGAAGCTCGACCTCAACAACCTCCTCAACGCCAAGCGCAAAAAGCAGATTCAGGACTATGCCAAACTCAAGCGCCTCGTTAAGTAGAAACGCTGTCATTTCTTTGCCATCCGATTGACGGGTGGAAAGTTACTCATATACGTGTTAGTAATATATATGTTAGTAATACATATATGAACGAGGCGCATCATGTTTGTTGGACGTCGGGAAGAGCTTGAATCCCTGGAAACCGCCTATCAAAAAGGTTCCTTTCAGTTTGCCGTAGTCTATGGAAGGCGTCGCGTGGGTAAAACCAGCCTGCTTCGCGTCTTTACACAGGGCAAACCCCATGTGATCTTCTTTACCGGACAGCAAACCGTTGCAAGCGAAAACCTCGCGCTGCTCAGCCGCGAGATACTTGGCGATAGCGCCGCAGGAGCAGCGTTCCCCTCTATCCAGGTTGCACTCGAATCCGTCTTCGAACACGCCAAAACAGAGCGAATCGTTCTGATTATTGACGAGTATCCCTACCTCGCCGAGAGCGATCCGGGCGTCTCGTCGTGCCTGCAAACGCTTATCGATCGACATAAAGACACGAGCAAGCTGTTCCTCGTGCTCTGCGGATCGTCCATGAGCTTTATGGAACACCAGGTACTAGGACACCAAAGCCCTCTTTATGGACGCCGCACCATGCAGCTGCGCATTGACCCCTTCACCATCTTTGACGTGGCCCTCATGCTTCCCGATGCACCCATCGAAAGGGTCATCGAGCTGTATTCCGTTGTTGGCGGGATGCCGCTCTATCTATCGCAGCTCGATGGCACGCGTTCCACTCAATGGAACCTTGAGCATGCGCTGTTGCGTCAAGATGCGTTTTTGTATGCCGAACCCCAGAACTATCTGCTGCAAGAGGTCCGCAGCCCAGCTATCTACAATGCCGTCATAACCGCCATTGCCAACGGCTGTGTACGCTCCAAAGAAATTGCCGATGTTACCCACCTCGCAACTCCACAGGTCGCGCGACTGCTCGACGCATTGATCGAGCTGCGAATCGTTGAGCGCGTCACGCCTGTTGTAAAGGCAACAAAACGCAGGGTAGTCTATCGGATCTGCGATAACCTGTTTAGGTTTTGGTATCGGTTTGTTCCACAGTACGCAGGAACGATCGAAGAGGGACTCGGGGCCGCCGTTGCTGCACGTATCGTCAAACGTGACCTGCCTACCTTTGTGGGCCCTGCATTTGAAGAAGTGTGCCGCCAGTGGTTGATGCGGCAGGTTGTTGAGAGCGAGCTGGATGTGCTGCCCAAGGCAATCGGCTCTTGGTGGGGCACGAACCCGAACACGCGCCGGCAAGAAGAGATTGACGTTGTGCTTGAGGACGCCGATGGGGAGCTCATCGTTGGCGAGTGCAAATGGAGAAACGAGCCCGTAGATACCGACGTTCTTGAAACACTCGAGCGGCGCAGCGCGCTGCTGGGCCGGCCGATCAAACAGTACTACTTGTTTAGCAAGAGTGGATTTACCAAAGCGTGTCAAAATAGAGCGGCTCAAACAAGCAACGCGAGGCTTGTTGGGCTCGAGCAACTACTATAAGAAAGGGGCTTGGAAACAGTTTTCCAAGCCCCTTTCAGTTTTTATTCGATTCCCACCTTTTTGAGCGTATCTTTGGTGACTTCCGCAACTTGATTGGGATCGACGTGGGATTCCCCTGAAATAGAACCGTAACCTGAGGTTGAGAAATCAAGGAAGTAGTATGTCCGGTAATTGTGCCCATAGCCAAATTGCTGATATAGAGCATTATAGTCCGTCTCGGAAATTTCCTTGCCCTCCGACGCATAATATTCTACGTAGCCATTGCCCTCGCTCGGCTCAACTCCCCAGGACTCGTAGTTGCTTACAAGCGAAAAAACATCGCCTTTCTTGCCATATACCGAAGTATTGTCCCCGGCCAAAGCCTGCCTGCCAGCGAGCAATGCCGTAATCGCATTGCTCATCTCATATGTTCTTTGGCTTACGAGGATGCTGCCGCCATCCGCTTTAACCAGCGGAAGAAACATCGTTCCTCCATTGCTGTTATCAAGCCAATTTTGACTGTAAAGTCTCTTGACACCACCATCAGCTGCCGACCAAACCTCTACGGTGTAGGACTTCTGAAGTCCCTCTATATCTCCATTCCAAGCACTCTTTAATTCGTCATCGCTCATACCGTTCACAACGGTCAAGAACTCAGGCTGGCCATCCTGATCAAAATCAACGAGGTCGACAAGGCAAAGCCCTCGCATCGCATAGACAGAATCAGTCACCTCAACAATTTGTGGCTCTCCATAACACGCTAGGTATTCCTGGCACTTTTGCTTGTAAGCGGCATACGCAGCGGTATTGTCCGCCGCGGTGCCTCCATCCTTCTTGTCGCCTTTGTCTGTCTTTGTATCGGCCTCGTTGACCTTAGGCACCTCGAGGGAAACCTCTTTTACGGCATCAGCGGATTTAGAGTTATCAACGACTTCGACGGGGATAGCCCACTCGACTTTGGAATTAGAGTCCTTAACGGTAAGAGTATATTTTCCCGGTTTAACATCGGGAAACTGGCTTACCGTGAAGCCCTCGTCACCCTTAACCTCAGCGTTGGTGCTGTAGCCGTTGTCGCCGTTCAGGGTCACCGAGTACTTCTTGAGCTTCTCGCCCTTTGCGTCGGTCGGGGTGATCTTGGATTCTTGGACCACCACGATGGCTTTGTCCTGGCCGTAATGGGCAACGTCGCCGGACTTGCTAAAGAACAGCAGATAGCTAAAGATGGCAATGACTGCCACACCAACGACGATACCAACGATATAGAGCGCCTTGGGCTCCTTTTTCCGTGCGGATGCATTCACCGCAGAAACAGGGGCTGGCGCCGCGACGGGCTTGACGACCGGATTGCTCGGTTTTGGCCGGTCGGCGCGCACGGCAGGAATCGAAGGCGTTGCACCGGACGACACGTCGTCTTTGGGCTGGTCGTCTTCTTCGTCCGCTACGGGTTCGCTCTCCACGGGCGACTTTTCCTCCCCCGCCTCGGCACCGGCGGAAGACTCCTTCTCCGTTTCGCCACTAGCGAAAATCTCTTCCGCAGCTTCATTGATAACGGAAGGTTCTTCTGCCACTTCGTCGCTGGCAGAGTTCAGTACCGCCTTTGCATCCTCGAGCGCGTAGCCGCACTCAGTGCAGTAGCGCAAATCGTCATCAAGCTCAAACCCACAGTTGGGACAGAACATGTTAGTCCTCCTTATCGACTTTCACCGTTGTACCGTCCTTGACCTCATCAGGGGTTACTTCGGACCCCACTTGAGACTCATCATCCCAGGACGCAACCAAAATCTCGCAATTGCCGTCCGCAAAAGAACCGAGCTCATAGTCTTCGGTGCGATACACCAGTCCCTTGGATGTCACATACAAGCATGTTGAGCCCTTGATTGAATAGTCTGAAGAATCGCTCCGCATGAGCATAGAATTGTAATCAGACGGATGCTCTCTGCGCATTTCCGTAAGATACGGCCAAACTGCCGAACTCATAGAACTGGCAAGATCCTCGGTATCAATGCCAAACATGTCCTGAGGACTAACAGTATCACCCGTATGCAAATCAAAAATAACACCAGTCACAACCGTGTCGCCATGCGGACCCCATCCCGTCGAATAGCGCTCGTCACGGATACAAAAATAGTTCTCATCCATGTACGTAACCGTCACGTTTCTCGATATGCAGGGAAATTCGCCGTCGGGGTACAGCTCAGCATTTGATTGCTCATTATCTGATGCTCGATTCGTTCGCTCCGCATCAATTTGAAGTGGCTCGAGAATCGCCTTGTTAATTTTGTCTTTGATGTCGTCTTTGGCGGAGCTCTTAAGTTGCGGATAGGACCATTCCATGTCAGTCCGCTCGCCCCGATTTAACATAGGGTCGACCGGAGCAGACACCGTCAATGATTTTGCCTCCAACGTATAGACAACTTCTTCGGCCGCTCTCTCGTCCTTCTTGGGCCTTTCGGTCGTTTGCTCCTGCTGCACGGATTGCTGCTGGAGATTGGGCTCGATGACGTTCTTGTAGAGCATGAAAGCAGCGTAAGCGATGCCTGCCGCGGCGATAAATGCGGCGATCATGATAGCGAACTGCGGCACTAGGCGGTTACCGACCTGACAGCGTTGCATAAAGAAGTTGTACATCTGGGAGTGACCGCTACTCGCAGTCTTCGAGACCGGTTCGGGGCTCGGTTCTGCTGTGGACTCGGCATTCGCGGATCCTATCGCAGAGTCCGTTTCGGTATCTGTGGGTTCCAATATGACTTCAGCGGACGATGATTCTCGCTCCGGCGGCCTGCCCTTGGGCCCCTCCTCGGCCGCAGTCTTGCCCGAGAGCCCGCCCAAGGGCAGGCCGCATTCGGTACAGAATCGCGCATCGTCGCTTATTTTGCTACCGCATTTGGGGCAAAACATGGGCCTTCTTCTCCGATTCCCTTTAGTTTCGCTGAGTCGTAAGTCACTCACGCGCTGTACGCTACGTAGTTTAACTATTTCTTAAGCAAGCCAATAGGCCGCTTGAACAGACGCATACCCGCTCAAGTGACCCTATACCGGCTAGTTATCTTAGCTCATGGCATGAGTGTTAGTGCAAGAATTTTCGCTGAACAGAGCCGCATCTCGAAGTCCGAACCGATGCTCAACTTGAAGCCATCTTTATTTATCGAGATGGAGATATCGCCGCTGATATCCATATCATGCGCGCAGCCAACCGCCCTCATTTTTCGAGACCACCCGTCACGTTATCAGGAGCCCGAAATCAAAGAGATAGTAAAAGCCGATTGGGTCACACGTGATTCCATATGCCCCAATCGGCTATTCTGATTGTTTACACCTCAACGAAACCTAGGCGACCCATTTACACGCGCTAGCGCGCCGCATCAATTGCGACCTTGCCGCTCTCCAGCACGTGGACGCGACCGTCGGCGAGCATCTGCACGACCTCAGGGTACAGCACGTGCTCAATCGCGTGGATGTGCTCCTCGAGCGTATCGACATCCCAGCCCTCCTCAACAGCCAGCGCACGCTGAGCGATGATGGGGCCGTTGTCGTAGACCTCGTTGGCAAAATGCACGGTCACGCCAGTTACCTTGACGCCGCGCGCAAAGGCATCGTCAATCGCATGCGCACCGGTAAAGCTCGGCAGCAGCGCCGGATGCAAGTTGACCACGCGGTTGGGAAACGCCGCCAGCAGCGGCGTGTGCACCATGCGCATGTAGCCGGCCATGACCACATACTCGCAGCCGCGCTCGAGCAGCTCGTGCGCGATGATCTCATCGGCGGCGATGGGGTCGGCATAGACATCCTTGGACAGCGTCAGCGTCTGGATGCCCGCGCGCTCGGCACGCTGCAAGCCCTTGGCCGAAGGACGGCTCGACACCACAAGCTCAATCGAAGCATTAAGCTTGCCGGCGGCGATCAGATCGATCAGCGCCTGCAGATTGGTGCCAGAACCGCTGATGAGCACGCCGATCTTGAGCGGCTCGGCCGTATCGGTGCCGGTCGGACGGGTGTAGGGCACAAAGCCCAGGCCCTCACTAGCAGCCATCTGATCGTTAGCGCTCATCGGAGTACACGACCTTACCGGAACCCTCGACGCACTCGCCCACGCGGAACGGTTTCTCGCCCAGCGCGACCAGGGCCTCGGTCACGGCAGCCTCGTCCTCGGGGGCGACGATCAGGCACAGGCCAACGCCCATGTTGAAGGTCTTGCATGCCTCGTTAGGCGCAAGCTCGGCCTGGCGCGACACGTAGGTGATGACGGGCGGAACGTCCCAACCCATCTCGGCGCCGTTGCGGGTGACCACGGCGTCGACGTCGTCGGCGAGTGCGCGGTTGAGGTTCTCGGTAATGCCGCCGCCGGTGATGTGGGCAATGGCGTGCACGTTGGCACCACCGCGGAGTAGCTCCAGAATCGGCTTGACGTAGATGCGCGTGGGAGCCAGCAGGGCGTCGGCCAGCGAAGCACCGCCGAGCTCCTCGAGCGGACGGCTCAGCTCCTCGGCCTTAGCGGCAGCCTCGGGCGTACCCGGCTTGATGCCGTCGACACCGATGACCTTGCGTACGAGTGAGTATCCGTTGGAGTGCACACCGGTGGAGGGCAGGCCCAGGATCACATCGCCGGAGCGAACGTTCGCGGGGTCGAGCATCTTGGGACGATCGACAACACCCACGGTAAAGCCGGCGAGGTCGTAATCGACGGGGGCCATGACGCCCGGGTGCTCGGCCATCTCGCCGCCCACGAGCGCGCAGCCCGCGAGCTTGCAGCCGTCGGCCACGCCCTTGATGATCTTTGCCATGTGCTCGGCCTCAATGTGGCCGATGGCGACGTAGTCCAGGAAGAACAGCGGCTCGGCGCCCGAAGCCAAAATGTCGTTGACGCACATGGCGACCAGGTCCTGGCCCACCGTCTCGTGACGGTCCATAATCTGGGCGAGCACGAGTTTGGTGCCCACGCCGTCGGTGCCGCTGATCAGGATCGGGTCTTCCATATCCTTGAGCGCGGCAGCCGAGAACAGGCCACCAAAGCCACCGATGCCGCCGATAACCTCGGGGCGGTTGGTGTCCTTGACCATCTGCTTAATAGCGTCGACGGCGCGGCCGCCCTCGGCGGTATCGACGCCGGCGTCCTCATACGTCACATGCTTGCTGTCGCTCATCTGAGCCTTCCTCTCCCACTACCGTGGCGCCGCGCGGGCGCCAAACGGTGCTCATAGTTGCGTTCATTTCGGCGCGCGCCATAACAGCACACGCCGTCATATCAACAAAACAGCAGGTAAAACCTACCAAAAAAACCTGTCCCCACATGGCAGGTTTTAGGCCTCGCCGTGCTCCTCGTCCCAGCTGCGGTCGTCGTATTTCTCGACCACGGCGTCGTCGTCAAAGTGCAGCGGCTTGTCCAGGTTGCGGGGCTTAAAGCCCTCCATGAACTTATCGCGGCCAAAGCTCTCGGGAATCGCCACGGGGTAGCGTCCGGTAAAGCACGCATCGCAGTAGCCGCCCTTGGGCATGACCTTCAGCAGGCCCTCGACCGAAAGGAAGGCCAGCGAATCGGCGCCAATGTACTCGCAAATCTCATCGACCGTCTTGTTAGCGCTGATAAGCTGCGACTGCACATCGGTATCAATGCCATAGAAGCACGGCCAGATAACCTCGGGCGAGTTGATGCGGATGTGAATCTCCTTGGCGCCGGCGTTGCGCAGCATCTTGACGAGCTGCACCATGGTGGTGCCGCGCACGATGGAGTCGTCGATCACGACCAGGCGCTTGCCCTCGATATTGTCGCGCAGCGGGTTAAGCTTCATGCGCACGCCCATGGCACGCAGCTCCTGCGTAGGCTCAATAAACGTACGACCCACGTAACGGTTCTTGATGAGGCCCTCGCCAAAGGGAATGCCACTCTCGTGCGAATAGCCCTCCGCAGGCGGCAGACCGGAGTCGGGCACGCCGATGACCAGGTCGGCTTCGACGGGCTCCTCGTGCGCCAGCTGACGGCCCATGTCGTAGCGGCAGGCGTAGACGCTCTTGCCGTTCATGATGGAATCGGGGCGAGCGAAGTAGACCTGCTCAAAGATGCAGTTAGCAGGCTCTTCGGCGGCAGGCACGCCCTGCTCGGACACAAGGCCCTCGGCGCTGATGCGCAAAATCTCGCCGGGACGGACGTCGCGGACGTACTCGGCGCCCACAATGTCGAGCGCACAAGTCTCGGAGGCGACGACCCAGCCGCCGGCGCGGGTGACATGGGTGGTGGCGTCGACCGTCGCGGCGCCGTCCTGCGACGGCAGCTGCGAAACGGATGCGGCATCGGCCTGGTCCAGGCCCTCGTCCACCAGCTTGCCCAGCACGAGCGGGCGAATGCCGTGCGGATCGCGAAATGCGTAGAGCGCCTGCTCGTTGATGAGCGTCATGGCGTAGCCGCCGCGCACGAGCTCCATGGTCTTGCGAATGCCCTCGCGCAGATGGCCTGTACGCTGAGTAAAGTAGCCGATGAGTTTGGTCGCGACCTCAGAATCCGAGTTGGAGAGGAACGGCACGCCCAGCTCGATCAGCTGGCGGCGCAGCTCGTCGGTGTTGACGAGGGTGCCGTTGTGCGCGAGCGCGATAATGACGCTATTGATGGTAGAGAGGTGCGGCTGAGAGGCTTCCCAGCTCTTGGCGCCGGCGGTGCCGTAGCGCACGTGACCCACGGCCAGCTGACCGGAGAGCGTCGACAAGTCGGCATTGGAGAACACACGGTCGAGCAGGCCCAGATCCTTGCGGACCATAACCGTACCGCCGTCACCAACGGCGATTCCCGCCGATTCTTGGCCGCGGTGCTGCAGTGCACGCAGGCCAAAGTACGTCAGTCGAGCCACGTCGCGATCGGGCGCCCAGACACCAAAAACGCCGCATTCCTCATGCAGCTGGTCGGAGTCCGGATCATACGTCGACATGGCGTTCACCTGTCCCGCGGCACGCTCGGCCGCGCGGATGGTTTCTTGAGACATGGCATCCCCTCAGAGCCTCGTATTTTGGCGTTACCCGCCTTATTATACGCACGGCGCGACGCGCTCCCCAGCGCATGAGCAGCGCTTTTTAAAAGCCCACCGAGCTAATAATCCGTTTTGCGGCCAAACATTTATTTGGCTACACGACATGGACGCCAGTGCCGCGCCGCGCCCACCGTTGAGGGTTGCATTGTTGCAATTGGGACGTTCGTCCTGTCTTTTGGCAGGTCGGCGGCGTATCCTTGTAACCTAGGACAAAGCGAGAAAGGTTCTGTATGGATCGAAACGAACTCGACCCCAGCGTCCCCAGCGCCACGGAGGTCAAGAAGATTCCCCTCATCATCAAGGTGTACGCCGTCCTGTGCATCCTGTCCGGTGTTGGTACGCTCCCGTCGGTCGGCGCCTTTATGTGGCAGGTCATCACCGCACTCATCAACGGCAACGCCGCCGCCAAGCTCGGCGACAACACGCTCGTCGCGGTCGGCCTTATCGTCGCCGGCATCATGCTCTCTGCGGCAAGTGCCGTCATCCTGATCATCTTTGGCCTGGACCTTATCAAAAACCAGCGCCGCAACGCCGCCCGCCTGTCCTACATCCTTATTGCATTCACCGTCGTCGAGCTTTTGGTCGACGTGATGCTCCAGGGTATCGGTCTCTTTTTGCTACGCCCCGCCATCCAGCTCGGCATCCTCATCGCGCTTTCAGCCACCGTCGATCCCACGCTTCGCCAGGAGCGCGAATTACAGCGCCGCCTGCAGGAGATGCTCGACCGCGACGCCGCCGCCGAGGGCATGCTCGGCCGCGATGAAACCGGCGAGGGCTACATCAAGCTCAACTACTTCAATCTGTTCTGGGTATTCCTTGTCTGCTGCGTGCTCGGCCTGATCGCCGAGGACATCTGGCACATGACGGTCGACGATCCGGGCGTCTACCAGGATCGCGCCGGCATGCTGTTCGGTCCCTTCAGCCCCATCTATGGCTTTGGCGCCGTACTCATGACCATGGTGCTCAACCGCTTCTATAAAAAGAACCCCATCATCATTTTCCTGGTAAGCGCTGTACTCGGCGCAAGCTTTGAGGTGTTCGTGGGCTGGTTTATGCAGACCTCATTTGGCGTGGTCTCGTGGAGCTACTCGCACATGAAGCTGTTCGGCATGCCCGACCCGCTCGCCGTCCTTACGGGCGGACGCACCTGCACGGGCTTTGCCTGCCTGTGGGGTCTGGGTGGCCTTATCTGGATCAAGCTGCTGCTGCCGAGGCTGCTCAAGCTCATCAACATGATTCCGTGGAAGAGTCGCTACTCGGCTACCGTCATCTTTACCGTCATTATGCTGGTCGACGGCGTCATGACGCTGCAGTCGCTCGACTACTGGTACCAGCGCGTCAACGGCACGGAGCCGGATATTCCCGTCGCGCAGTTCTACGGCAAGTATTTCGATAACGACTACATGGAGAACCGCTTCCAGAGCATGACCATGAGCCCCAAGGATGCGACGCGCGTGTAGCGCCACGCAATGCCGAGATTTTCCAACGCACAGAAAAGCCCGCTGGCAGACTGATGAACTGCCAGTGGGCTTTTTGTTGGCGAGTGCCGCTGCCGGCCTTACGCCTCGCGCTCGACCTCGCTCACACACTCATTTTTGATGGTACCGACGAGCGCCTGCAGCGCATCGACCACATGCGGGCGAATGTCCCCGCCAATGAGTACGAGCATGATGTCGTCGCCCACGGTAAGCTCGCCACTCGCCAGCCACACGCGCACATAGCCGATACCCGGCATCGCGCGCGTTGCCTCGATAGCGGCCTGCACCTTTTCGGCATCGAAGCCAAACACCATGCCGCCCACCTTATGCCCAGGCGCCACACCATCTGTCTCGACCCCACGCACCTCGGCCTTGGGCGTCGCACGCACCACGCCGTTGTGTGTCAGGTACATCCCACAATCAGCCGCCGAAACATCGGCCTTGGCTTCGCGCAGCCAAGCATCAACCGAAGGCATCGATTTGCCACTTTCAAGCATCATTTCTCCTTTTTACCGTCGTCGAGTAGCTCATTTGGGACGGGGCTCTTTTAGCTACTCTCAACAATCTATTCCTCGACCGGCGTGAGCACCATGACTGCGCGCGTATTGCTAAATGACAGCGAACGGCAGGTCACAAGCGTCACGACCTTGGTTGCCGAAGCGGCGCGATCGGTGGCATCGCTCGCCACGGCCGAGGCACCGTCGAGCATCTCGGACAGATAGCTCTTCAGTCCGTCATCGCCTTCAAAGTTGGGCGTGCGCGCCTTGGCATACGTGTCCTCGACCACCTTGGTCGCCAGCGGGCGCAACTTATACGTCGCATCGCGCGTGATGTAGTACACGTATTCCATGCTGTCGAACGTCGCCTGATCGGTCGTATCCGAAATCACGTTGAACATCGAACCGTCGTTCATATGATGACCGTAAATCGTGGTCTGCTGATCCACCATGCCCGGCGCGGTATCGTCGCTATCCAAGAAGATGGCTCCCGAGGCATTGGCGGTGCCGTCGAACAGCGTGTTGAGGTACTTGGAGTTGTTGTTGGTCTGCACCACGGGGTAGTTGATGTTGGTGCCGGGTGCATAGATCCAACCCACAACCTCGGGATTTGTCTGGGCAAGCGCATTGAAGTCGATAATTGGCACGCCGCTGGCGTCCTTGTCGCTCACATATTGCTTTTCGATTTTTTGATATGACTCGCTCGCCTGCTTATAGCCAATCTGCGCGTTGATAAAGATGGCGGCCGCAGCAACAATCAAGCCAATGCCGATGATGATGAGCAGAATGGGAATGACAGAGCGGCGCTTTTTGCGCGGCGGCTCGGTATAGCTCGATGGCGCGGTATGCGCCGAAGAGCGAGGTGGCTTCTTGGCCGTACTGTATGACGAGGGGCGATATGCAGCAGGTGTATCCTGACGGCGATGCTTCGCCGGCGTCACGGGGCGCGGCGCACGTGACTGCTGAGGAGAGGATGTCCGACCCTGCTGCGGCGCGCGGGCTGCTCCCGACTTGGCTGGATCGGGAATCCGAGAAGCCGAAAAACGCTTTCCCTGATAGTCGGACATGGCTCTCCTTATGCTGCAAATGGACTGGCAGAGCGCTTAGGCGTCAGCCATCTCCTGCTTCATCTTCTCGATAACCTTGCGGTACTCGGGGTCGCATGCGCCCAGAATCTGCGTGGCGTAAATGGCAGCGTTCTTGGCACCGTTGATGGCCACACAGGCAACGGGCACGCCCGAAGGCATCTGCACCATCGACAGCAGCGAGTCCATACCACCCAGATCGCTCGTCTTCATAGGCACGCCGATGACCGGCAGCGGCGTAAACGCAGCCACGACACCGCCCAGGTGAGCAGCCTTGCCGGCGGCAGCGATAATCACCTTGATACCGCGGTCGGCAGCAGTCGAGGCCCACTCATGGACCTTCGCCGGCGTGCGGTGCGCGCTTGCAATGACGAGCTCATAGGGCACGTCCAGTGCCTCGAGCTCGGCGGTGCAACCTTCCATAACGCCCAGATCGGACTTGGAGCCCATGATGATCCCGACAACCGGCTTCTGATCTGCCATAAACAAAGACCTCCTGTTGAGAGCGGTGACGCGGCGAATCCGCGACCCTTAACTACTGAGAGTAGTATAGCTTCTCCCGTCCCTGCGGTCTGTGTGGTGGCGGCTGAGCCTTTCCCTCGGGAACTGGGCTTCGCGAAGTTTCCCGAGGGAAAGGC